>CALJSV010000082.1 GCA_937976095.1 uncultured Clostridia bacterium
TACCTTTCACCACCAACAGTACTAAGGTACTGTAAAAAATGCGGTAAAAAAACAGAATATATTAGCTCTGGCTTATTTAGAGTAAATGGCCAGCGCAAATATTTGGATATATGGTTGATTTATAAGTGTACAAATTGTGATACCACATGGAAGTCAACAATATTTTCAAGGATCAATCCCAAAAGCCTAAGCACAGAGCTGCTGGAGCAGTTCCACAGCAATGATAGTGCTCTTGCTGAAAGGTATGCAATGGATGTTGAATTGCTGCGCCGAAATGGCGCTGAAGCAGGCTTACCCAAGTACAGTGTAGTTGGAGAAGAGCTTTGCTTGAATACCTCTACTCAATTAACTATAAAAAGCAAATACCCGTCACAAATAAAAGTAGCAGCAATACTGCGTGACAAGCTGTCCTTGTCTCAAAGAAGCTATGAGAACATGCTAGTCAGTGGACAGATCAAAAGCATCTTTGGGCTGGATTTAAAAAAAGGCAAGCTGAGTACAGAGGTGGCTTTGCTGCTGCGAAGCATCACTTTAATTAATGAAGAGCATCCGGCTGATAAAAAGAAGGCTGTAAATGCCTTAGGGGCAATATAGTTTTTTATTATATGGCGCTAAAAAGGAGAGAAATGTACAAGAATCATACATTTCTCTTCTTTCTAGTGCTTTCTTATTTAACATGCTTTATTTCCCATAAACAAAGCTTTTTAAACTTAGTAAAGTAAATACTTTAAAACCCAGTTTTGACTTAAGGCAACTAAATATATAAAAGTAAATTGGAACTTATTGGAATGAAAAAACGTCTCACTATTTATGAAGATATAGGTTGGAGGTTTGGAGATTGAGAGTACAGAGTATAAAAAAATATAAAACCCCGAATTATCCTGATAAGAAAATGATAATGAAAAGCCCCATGCTCTTAAGGTCAATGCCTGAGAGATGGAAAGGAAACAGGTATGCTAGTGCGGCTCTTTCAACATTGATTGTATTCACAATTACAGCTTGTGGGAGAGGGGAGCAGGAGTATATTACACCTATAGAAAAACCAACAGCTGTTGCCCCAATATTCGAGCATGGTGATGGCAGAGGCAGCTTTGGATGCATGTCCGTAGCTCCACCATCTTTTTTATCTGAGGAAGAAGCCTTTCAGGTTATAAGCGAAGAAGCAGTCAAGATGGAAATAGCTTTTGAAAAAGAAAGCAAAGAATTAAGTAAGGTTAAGATTCCCGAGACAAAATTTTATCTAAAAGGCGAAGCTCAGGGCTATAAACAGGATGGAGGAAAAATTGACAGCACAAAGACTGGCAACCTAAAGCTAGATGGATACGATGCATCTAAGAAGGTTGGTTTTGAATTTATATCCAAAGAGGATTATGAAGCTTGGTCAGTAGATCAAGGAGTTCGCTCGTCTGTAGATGATTTTGATTTTTTTACAACAGCTAAGGTGTTGAAAGAGGGACTGGAAGGTAAAACAGCAGATTCAACCATAGGTGTTTTTTATAATGCCATGGTTATGCCGAGCAGAGAAGAAATCAACAAAATAATGAATAACGGCAACTGGGAGGAAGCAGAGGAAAAGGTTAAAAATATAGCAAAGGATGAGCTTCGCAATCAGGTCAGGGATTTTCTGGAGTGGCTGAAGGCGCAAGGAGTTATATAAGGGTGAAAAGCTATGCATTATACATTACATTTAACAAATACCTGCAATATGGCATGCAAATACTGCTATGTCGAGAGGAAAAATACATCAGTCATGGACTTTGATACTGCAAAAAAAGCAGTTGATATGGCTGCATTAACCACTAAGGAATCTGTAGGGATAGTATTCTTTGGAGGCGAACCGCTTCTTCATAAACAACTGATTTATGATGTGGTGGAGTATTGCAAATGGAAGGAAAAGAACTCTAGCACTTTCTTCCACTATAAGGTCACAACCAATGGATTACTGATTGATGAGGCTTTTATGGATTTTTCATCTGCAAATAACCTGTTTGTTGCTCTAAGTCATGATGGAATAAGGGAAGCCCATGACAAAAATAGAGTGGATTTGCATGCTTTCGGAACCTTTGACAGGCTGTCAGAAAAAATACAATTGCTTCTTACAAGGCGACCCTATGCTCCGGTACTAATGACTGTAAATCCTGACACAGTAGGACATTATGCTGAATCAGTTGAATATCTTTATGAGCAAGGCTTCAGGTATATTATTTGCTCCATCAACTATGCAGGGAAGTGGAATGAGAGCGGAATGAAAGCATTAAAAAGGGAATATCATAAGCTTTCAAGCTTTTATATGGAGAAAACTCTGAAAGAGGAGAAATTCTACCTAAGTCCCTTTGAGGTAAAAATCAGTTCGCATATAAACAAAGAAACCTACTGCACTGAGAGATGCGAGCTTGGAAACAAACAAATCTCTGTAGCACCGGATGGTGGTTTGTTCCCATGTGTTCAGTTTGTAGGTGATGAGCAGTACTGTATTGGAAATGTAGATGAAGGCATTGATGAAAAGAAACGCAGAACCATATTTGAAACAAATGAGAATGAAAAGGAAAGCTGCAGCTCCTGTGCTATTAGAAAGCGGTGCAACCACTATTGTGGATGCCTAAATAAGCAGGCCACAGGAAGTATAGAAAAAGTCTCTCCGGTTTTATGCAGACATGAAAGAATATTATTGCCTATAGCTGACAGACTTGCAGAAAATTTGTATAAAAAAAGAAATGCATTGTTTATACAAAAACATTACAATGATATGTTTCCAATCATATCATTGATAGAGGATAAAACACATGGCAGAGAGTGATATTACACTCCCCCTTGCCACTGACTTTATGTTCAGCTATATTAGCTTCTCCTATCGCTTCTTGCATGACAATTTCGCCATTTTAACCTTTTATTTATTAATAAACTCGTAATCAAAATAAAAAAAGCCGCGCATACCCAGTAAAGTACACGCGGCTTGATACTACTCTTTATTGCACCACTCTGACCTCATTAACTTCATGCACTTCTGTTCCTCTTCTATATGCCGACAAGGCTCGCATTCTTTAAACCCAAACTTCCTAACACTCGCCATGGATGCAATGTTTTGTGGGTGTGTAAGAATATAAATGCAATCTACACCAAGATGCTCAAAACATATATTAATAAGTACTGGCAGAGCTTCTGATATATAACCGTGTTTCCAATAGTTTTTCCAAATATCATAACCTATTTCCACTTGGTTTAATTCTCTATCCCAGTAGTGATAGCCGCATGTTCCAAGGAATGTATTCGTTTCCTTATCAAACATGCCATACCGGAGATGCCCTTTAGCCTCTGGATTTTGGTAGTGTTCAATAATCCCTTTCGCTTCATCCAAATCACATGGTGGGTCACTGAAATATTTACACATGTCTGGGTCAGAGAATTGCCTACAAACTACCTCAATATCCTTGATATCTAGTAAACGGTATTTTATTCTTTTTGTTTCAAAAGGTTCTGATAACCTCAACATAATCACCTCGTATATGAAGCTAAAAGTTAAGATATTTTGCCCTTAGGTTAATTGGCCAAAATATTCGTTAAGTCCTTCTCACCTCAATCATTTTAGAAAACATTCACATCATCTCCTTTCCTCAGAATTTAACCATTTTTATCCTATCATTATCTTTTATATTCGTCAACAGCGTTTGCGATAAACACTTTAAAAGCAGCGGGGACTTCACCTATAGCAATACTTTAGCTTAAGTTAAAAGAGCAGTGTACCTGAAATATGTACACTGCTCTTCAAAATTTATATTACTTACCGAAATACCTATCCAAAAGCCCCTTGAATGCCTGACCGTGTCTTGCTTCATCCTTGCACATTTCATGCACAGTGTCATGGATAGCATCGTAGTTAAGCTGCTTTGCAAGAGTTGCAAGCTCCTTCTTGCCCATACATGCGCCGTGCTCAGCGTTAACTCTCATTTCAAGGTTTTTCTTTGTATCAGCTGTTACTACCTCACCGAGGAGCTCTGCAAACTTTGCAGCATGCTCAGCTTCTTCGAAGGCTATTCTCTTATAAGCCTCTGCAACCTCTGGGAAGCCTTCTCTGTCAGCCTGTCTGCTCATAGCCAGATACATGCCTACCTCTGTGCACTCACCCATAAAGTTCATTTTAAGACCTTCTATAACCCTTGGATCAACATCCTTTGCAACACCTATTCTGTGCTCATCAGCCCAATCCATCTGTGTGCTGGACTTTTCCAAAAACTTTTCTTTAGGTGCCCCACATTGTGGACATTTTTCCGGAGCTTCTGCGCCCTCGTGATTATAACCGCAAATTGTACAAACAAATTTCTTCATCTAGATATTCCTCCTTAATGTTATATTATTGCCAATATATTACTGGCTTTCACTTAATATTCAATCGACAATTAAGATTATATAATAATTGTTATTACATGTAAATACTATTTTTATAATATTATGAAAAAAGTTTTTGAAAAGTCAAAAATACTTTCGAATTAGACGTTTTTTTGACGATGCTTGTATATAATAAGAGTCAGGGGAAAAAAACAAACCGGAAAGGGGATTTTTAAATGGAAATTAAAGTGCCAAGTGATATAGAAATAGCACAGCAGGCCAAAATGAAACCAATAGCTGAGGTAGCTAAGGAATGGGGTATACTTGAGGATGAAATAGAGCAATATGGCAAATATAAGGCAAAGATAACACATGATATTTTCGACAGACTTAAGGATAAGCCAGATGGAAAGCTTGTATTGGTAACAGCTATTAATCCTACACCGGCCGGAGAAGGAAAATCAACTACAACTGTAGGCTTAGGTCAGGCATTAAATAAAATAGGCAAGAAGGCAGTTATCGCACTCAGAGAGCCATCCTTAGGACCGGTTTTCGGAGTAAAAGGCGGAGCGGCAGGCGGCGGCTATGCTCAGGTAGTTCCTATGGAGGATATAAACCTTCACTTTACAGGGGATATGCACGCAATAACAACTGCAAACAATCTGCTTTCTGCAGCTATAGATAATCACTTCAATCATGGAAACGCACTAAATATAGATCCAAGACAAATCATCTGGAAGAGAGTTCTTGATATGAACGACAGAGCTCTTCGTGAGGTTGTAATAGGTCTTGGTGGAAAAGCAAACGGCTTTGTTAGAGAAGACGGCTTTATGATAACTGTTGCTTCAGAGGTTATGGCGGTACTTTGCTTATCAAACAGCCTGATGGATCTAAAGGCTAGATTAGGAAGAATGCTTATAGCGTATACATACGAAGGAAAGCCAGTAACTGCAGCTGATCTTAAGGTTCATGGAGCTATGTCACTCCTTCTAAAGGATGCAATAAAACCAAACCTTGTTCAGACTCTTGAGAATACACCTGCACTAATACACGGTGGACCTTTTGCAAACATTGCACATGGCTGCAATAGTATAATGGCTACAAAGCTTGGCTTAAAGCTGGGTGAATATCTTGTTACGGAGGCTGGCTTCGGTGCTGACCTTGGTGCAGAAAAGTTCTTAGACATAAAGTGCAGATATGGCGGACTTAAGCCTGATGCAGTAGTAATAGTTGCTACTATAAGAGCTCTTAAGATGCATGGCGGAGTTAAGAAGGCTGAACTTGGAGCTGAAAATCTTCAAGCACTTGATAAAGGCTTTGCAAACCTTTCTAAGCAGGTTTCAAATGTTAGAAAGTTTGGTCTGCCAGTACTTGTTGCAGTAAATAGATTTATAAATGATACACAAGCTGAAATAGATTTGCTGATAAATAAATGCAAGGAAGCTGGAGTTAATGTTGCTCTTAACGAGGTTTGGTCAAAGGGCGGAGAAGGTGGCGCTGAAATGGCTACTCTGCTTGTTGATATGATAGAAAAGGAAGCAGCAAACTACAAGCCGCTTTATGAAGTAGAAGCTACAATTCAAGATAAGGTAAATACAATAGTAAGAGAGATATACGGCGGCAAGGGTGCTGTATTTACAAGCAAGGCCCAAAAGGAAATTAAAAGACTTGAAGACCTTGGTCTCGATAAGCTTCCAATATGTATGGCAAAAACTCAATACTCACTTTCAGATAACCCAGAGCTATTAGGTGCTCCAGAAGGCTTCGAAATAACTGTTAAGGAAGTAAGAGTATCTGCAGGAGCAGGCTTTATAGTATGTCTCACAGGAGACATAATGGTAATGCCAGGACTTCCAAAGGTACCATCTGCTGAGCTTATAGACATAGACGAAAGTGGCGTAATAACAGGATTATTTTAAAAAGTAAGCTATCATGCTTATTAATATAAGAGTTATCTGTGTAGAGGTTTAGAAGAATTTAGTGAACCGCAGGAAAGTTGCACCAATTGAATAACCCAAAAGCAATTCTGCCTTGGTGCAACCCGGAGGGAACTTAGTTCTTCTTAACCTTGGAACTTTATAACTTGTTATTAATAAGCATGATAGCTAAAATATTAAAACTAACTAAGGGTACTATGGAAGCTGTTTCCATATGTACCTTTGGTGCGTTATAAACCTTTATTCAAAATAGTAAGTCAATTTTCAAGGAGGGGTAACGGAAATATGGTAACTAACTATGATATCTCGCAAGGTATGACAATTAAGCTTGACAACGTGCTGCCTGAATATCCAAGCTTTGTATCGGGTATCAGAAGAGCACCAGACAGAGGCTTCAAGCTCACAAGGTCACAAACAGAGACAGCACTGAAAAACGCACTTCGCTACATACCGGAGGAGCTTCATGAAAAGCTTGCACCGGAATTCATGGAGGAGCTGCTTACAAGAGGCAGGATTTATGGCTATCGCTTCAGACCCATAGGAAACATAAAAGCAAAGGCCATCCATGAGTATAAGGGAAACTGCATTGAAGGCAAGGCTTTTCAGATAATGATGGACAACAACCTTGACTTTGATGTTGCACTTTACCCTTATGAGCTGGTTACATACGGAGAAACAGGCAAGGTATGCCAAAACTGGATGCAGTACACGCTTATAAAGAAATATCTTGAAGTAATGACAAACCAGCAGACCTTG
The DNA here is from genome assembly GCA_937976095.1 of uncultured Clostridia bacterium. Taxonomy (GTDB): domain Bacteria; phylum Bacillota; class Clostridia; order Lutisporales; family Lutisporaceae; genus CALGKJ01. Next base: position 7,017 of record CALJSV010000082.1, read on the forward strand.
GTTATAGAATCAGGTCATCCTCTAGGGCTTTTCAAGTCAAAGCCGGAGGCACCAAGAGTTATTATAACCAATGCCCTGATGATTGGAATGTTTGACAATCCAAAGGATTTGGATATTGCTGAGCAGATGGGTGTAGCAAATTATGGACAAATGACAGCAGGAGGCTGGATGTATATAGGGCCTCAGGGTATAGTGCATGGCACCTTCAATACACTTTTAAATGCAGGCAGACTCAAGCTTGGAATACCTGAGGACAAGGACTTAAGCGGGTATCTGTTTGTAAGCTCAGGGCTTGGAGGCATGAGTGGAGCTCAGCCAAAGGCTATTGAGATTTCAGGCGGTGTAGGCATCGTAGCAGAGGTTGATCGTTCAAGAATAGAGACAAGACACAGCCAAGGCTGGGTAAAAAGAGTTTCCGGTGACCTAAAGGAAGTATTTGATATTGCACAGGAATATATGGACAAAAAAGAGTCCATGTCCATTGCATATCATGGAAATATCGTTGACCTTTTAAAGTATGCGGCTGATAATCATATAAAAATACATCTACTATCAGATCAAACCTCCTGTCACGCAGTATACGAGGGAGGCTATTGTCCTCAAGGTGTAACCTTTGAGGAGAGGACAGAGCTCCTTAAGAAGGATAGAGAAAAGTTTAAGCAGCTGGTAGATGAAACTCTTAGGAAGCATTTTGAAGTTATAAAAAGACTGGTTGAGCAGGGCACTTATTTCTTCGATTACGGCAATGCTTTTATGAAGGCTGTTTATGATGCAGGAGTTAAGGAAATATCAAAAAATGGTATAGATGAGAAGGACGGCTTTATTTGGCCTTCCTATGTAGAGGACATAATGGGTCCAATGCTCTTTGATTATGGCTACGGTCCATTTAGATGGGTGTGCTTAAGCGGCGACCATAATGACCTGATAAAGACAGATAAGGTAGCTATGGACTGCATTGATCCAAACAGAAGGGGTCAGGACAGAGACAACTATGTATGGATCAGGGATGCAGAAAAGAACAAGCTGGTAGTAGGTACTCAAGCAAGAATCCTTTATCAGGATGCAATGGGCAGAACAAAAATAGCCCTTAAATTCAACGAAATGGTAAGAAACGGCGAAGTAGGACCAATAATGCTTGGAAGAGACCATCATGATGTTAGCGGTACAGATTCTCCCTTTAGAGAAACCTCCAACATTAAGGATGGAAGCAACGTTATGGCAGATATGGCTACACAATGCTTTGCAGGAAACGCAGCTAGAGGCATGAGTCTTATAGCACTTCACAACGGCGGCGGAGTAGGCATAGGCAAGTCTATCAATGGCGGCTTTGGCATGGTTCTTGATGGAAGCGAAAGAGTTGACAATATACTAAAGAGCGCTATGCCATGGGATGTAATGGGTGGAGTAGCAAGACGCGCCTGGGCAAGAAACGAAAACTCTATAACTACAAGCATAGAGTACAATCAAAACAACCCGGGCACAGATCATATAACGCTACCTTATATACCTGATGAAAGCCTGGTTAAGAGCCTGGTAGAAAAAGCTTTTGCATAAAACGAGTATGCCAACCGTTATATACTTTGTTATCGAGTAGTAATGTTTCAGAGCCCCTTATATCAGAGTATTCAAGCCAATATGTATGCTGGTATAAGAGTGGTCTGCGTAAAGGTTTAGAATCAGTTAACGACCGCAGGAAAGCTGCACCAATTGTACTACCCGCAAGCACTTCTGCCTTGGTGCAGCCCGGAGGAAGTTTACTGATTCTTAGCCTTGCAGCATCACCACTCGTTGCCAGCATACATATTGGCGGCGGTTTAACCTTGGAACAATAGCACTTGTTAGCAATAATATCAACAGTAGCAAAACTTAAACAGAGAGGTGGATAAAAATGGCAGATTCAAAGAAGATAGTTCAATGTGTTCCTAATTTTAGTGAAGGAAGAGACCTTCAAAAAATCGAGAGAATAGTTAATCCCTTCAGAGGCAAGGATGGAGTTAAGCTCCTGGACTATAAGAGAGATGAAGACCACAACAGAGTTGTTGTTACAGTAGTTGGTGAGCCATATGCAGTTAAAGCAGCAGTGCTTGAGGCTATGGAGGTTGCCATAAAGGAAATAGATATGACAAAGCATCAGGGACAACATCCAAGAATGGGAGCGACTGACGTAGTGCCGTTTATTCCTATAAGAAACATCAGTATGACTGAGGCAGTTGAGCTTTCAAAGGAGCTTGCGAAGGAAGCTTCAGAAAGATTCAACCTACCTATATTCCTATATGAAAAGTCAGCATCAGACCCACAAAGAGAAAACCTCGCAAATGTCAGAAAAGGTGAGTTTGAGGGAATGCTTCAAAAGATAAAGCAGCCTGAGTGGGCTCCGGACTACGGAAAGGCAGAAATACACCCAACAGCAGGCGTAACAGCAGTTGGCGCAAGAATGCCGCTGGTAGCCTTTAACGTAAACCTGAGCACAAACAACCTTGAAATCGCTAATAAAATTGCTAAGAATGTAAGGTTCATAAACGGGGGCTTAAGATTCTGTAAGGCAATCGGAATAGAGCTTAAGGACAGAGGAATAGTTCAGGTATCAATGAACATGACTGACTTTACAAAGACAGCTCTATATAGAGCCTTTGAGCTTGTTAAAATAGAAGCTCAAAGATATGGTGTAACTGCAATAGGCAGTGAGATAATAGGACTGCTCCCAATGGAGGCAATGATAGATACAGCAGTGTACTATCTGGGAGTTGAGGATTTCTCAATGGAGCAAATACTAGAAACCCATCTAATGGAGTAAGCTATATAAAGAGAGGTATATTGGCCATCAATAGTGTCAGTATACCTCTCTCTTATGTTTTTTGATATAATGTTCATAAGGATGTTTTTGCGAGGTAAGCTTTTATGAATTTTATTTCAATTGAACTATTTAACACGCCCAAAATAAAAGTAGACAACAGGCTTATTGTCTTTCCCTTTAAAAAGGCAGAGGCTTTGTTTTATTATGTGGCTGTTAAAAAGCAGGCTACAAGGGATGAGCTAGTAAACATAATATGGGGCGAGGCTGATGAGGAAACAGCAAGAAAAAATCTCAGGCAAGCTATATATACCATCAAGAAAGCCTTTGATATAGATATCCTTATTACGCCAAACAGATCATTAGTAATGATAAATCCGGATATTGAGATACATATAGATGCTCTAAGCTTTTTAGAAAACAAAGGTGAAGAGGCTTTAGAACTTTATAAAGGAGAGTTTTTGCAGGGCTTTAGTGTAAAGGACAGCGAGCTTTATGAGGAATGGCTACTTTCTCAGAGAGAGTCTTATAGAGACTATTATATTAAAAGGCTTACAGAAACAGCCGGCATAGCCTTTAAATCAGGAGATTATGCCAAGGCTGAGACCTATGGAAGGATTTTGCTGGCAGCTGATACCTATAACGAAGCAGCCTGCCGCATGCTTATGAAAGCCTATGCCTTAGAAGGGCATCATGGCAAGGCCATAGAGACCTATCACAGGATGGAGGAAAGCTGAGATAAGGAGCTTGGACTAACACCCTCAGAGGA
>CALJSV010000083.1 GCA_937976095.1 uncultured Clostridia bacterium
CGCACTCACTATCTCTGCCGGATCCTTTTCTCCTCCCGGCACCAAAAACGCTACTGCTGCTCCCTCCATTGCCCACCAGAACAGCTCCCATACGGATACGTCAAAGGTATATGGTGTCTTTTGGAGTATTACATCCCCCTGCTCTATTGGGTAGCTCTTGTGCATCCACTTTATTCGGTTTACTGCCGAATGATGCTCTATCATGGCTCCCTTTGGCTTTCCTGTAGAGCCTGAGGTATATATTACATAAGCCAGGCTTCTTGCTCCGCTTATTGGCTCCAAATTAGAGCCGTCCTCATGATAGCTTGTCTCCTCATCAAGGTTTATTACCTCTGCTCCCACCTCACTCTTATGCAGAAGGTGCGACTGTGTAAGCAGTATTTGTGCTCCGCTGTCCTCTATTACGTATTTTATTCTGTCCTCCGGATAGTCAGGACTTATCGGCAGATACGCCCCTCCCGCTTTTAAGATACCCATAATACCTACTGTCATCTCAAGAGAACGATCCATAAGCATAGCTACTATGCTATCAGCCTTTACCCCCTTTTGTCTCAGGGTTCTCGCCAGTCTATTTGCCCTTTGGTTAAGCTCTCTAAAGCTCAGCTCTTTATCTCCAAACACTGCTGCTATGCTGTCAGGCACCTGCTCTGCCTGCTGCTCAAACAGCTGGTGAAGAGTTACATTATCAGGGTAGTAGGTCTTTGTAGCATTAAAATCCTTTAGTACCTGTACTCTCTCAAGCTCTGTCAGCATGTCTATTTCAGACAGTTTTATGCTTGGGTTTGCTATTATCTGTCTTGTTATTGCTTCAAAATGTGCTGCAAGTCCTTCTATTGTTTCTTTTCTAAATAGCCTTGTATTATATTCGAAATTAAGTATAAGCTGCTCTCCTCTTTCGACTGCCTCCACTGTTATGTCAAACTTAGCTACCTTGCGCTCAAACTTATATGGCTTAAAGCTAAGCTCATCCAGCTCAAGCTGAGGTATATTCATATTTTGAAGCACCAGCATTGTGTCAAACAGTGGATTGCGGCTTAAATCCTTATTAAGCTTTAAGCTGTCAACCAGTTGTTCAAATGGGAAGTCCTGATTTTCAAAGGCTTCTATTGAGGACTTCTTTACTTCCTCCAGAAAATTACCATACTGCATATGTGCTTCAGGCTTGTTTCTCATTGCTAAAGTATTAACAAACATGCCTATAATATTCTCTAGGTCTGTATGTGGCCTTCCTACTATGGGGGACCCGACAACAATGTCCTCTTGTCCTGTATATTTGGATAACACTATATTGTATATTGACATAAGTGTCATATATAAGGTGGCACCCTTATTTCCGGATAGCTCTCTCAGTCCTTTTGTCAGCTTTTCATCCAGACGTATACTCAGTCGATCCCCTTCGAAGCTTTGCATAGAGGGTCTCTGATAGTCATTAGGCATATTGAGCACAGGTACATCATCTGAAAATACCTTTAACCAGTATTCCTTCTGCTGCCTTATAGCTTCACCCTCAAGCAACCTATTCTGCCACTCTGCATAATCTCTGTATTGAAGCCTTAAGTCCGACAGCTCTCTGCCCTGATATAGCTCGAGGAATTCCTTTACAAGCACTACAATGGATACACCATCCGATACTATATGATGAATGTCAAACATCAGCAGGTGCTTATCTTTCTCATGACTTGCTACGCACACTCTTAGAAGCGGAGCCTTGCTAAGGTCGAAAGGCCTTATGAAACCGTTTATTATAGCATCAATGTTTTTACCACTTTCGATATCTAAATATTTTAAGTCTATTTCTACACTATCATGTACTATCTGAACCGGCTCATTTTGTACTATAGCAAAAGAGGTTCTGAGTGATTCATGCCTTTGCGTCAGCCTTTTTAGAGCACTTTCAAAGCGTTCCTTATCCAGTCTTCCTTCTAAAAGCATTACCTCAGGAAGGTTATAGTTTGTTGACTCTTTCTCTATTTTATTTAGTATGAATAGTCTCTTTTGCGCTGAGGATAGAGGGTAGAAATCTCTTTTCGCCGTTGGTTCTATAGCTGAGTGCAAGCTTTTTCCGCTTGATTGCAGTGCTTCTGCCAGCGTTCTTATTGTTGTACTTTTAAACAGCTCATGAAGCTGAAGCTCAGCATTAAACTCCTTATGTATCCTTCCCAAAAGCATTATCGCCTTTAATGAGTGTCCTCCTAATTCAGAGAAGTCATAATCTATGCCTATCTTGTCCTGCTGAAGCAGCTCCTGCCATATAGCCGCCAGCTTCTCTTCCACTTCATTTCTCGGTGCCACGTACTCTGCCCCGGTCTGTATGCTTCCGCTTGGCTCAGGCAGCTGCTTTCTGTCTGCCTTTCCGTTGGCTGACAGCGGCATTGTCTCAAGCCTTACAAAGTACGCCGGTACCATGTAGTCTGGAAGATCCTTCAGTATATGCTCTCTCAGCTCTGCTACTGTTAGCTCCCTATCGGATACTATATAACCGCACAGATACTTGTTTCCACTCTTATCCTCTCTTGCTGTTACTACTGCTTCCTTTATCTCCTTGTGCTTTAGAAGCTGTCCTTCTATCTCTCCCAGCTCTATTCTAAAGCCTCTTATCTTTACCTGATGGTCAAGTCTTCCTAGGTACTCTATATTTCCATCTGGCATCCACCTTGCCAGGTCGCCTGTCCTGTACATCACTGCATAGTCAGGGTCATTGCCTGAAAATGGGTTGCTTACGAACTTTTCTGCTGTAAGCTCCGGTCTGTTTAGATAGCCTCTT
>CALJSV010000084.1 GCA_937976095.1 uncultured Clostridia bacterium
AACACTTTGGTGAGGAAGGACTGGGTTCTAAGACCTTTGTGACTCTTAGTTCTGCTGTGGATTATCTTATGCAAAAGGCTGAAGCTAATGATCTGATATTGCTTTTGGGGGGAGACGAAATGGAAGAGGCGGCTGAAACTATTAAAAAAGCATATTTGTATAATTAATAAAAAAAATGATACATAATACCAGTATTCACTGAATAACTATATTGTGTATATAAAGTAACAGCTTTAGCTTATAAAGATATGCTCTATAGCAGCTGAATGCATGCAGGCTATAAAAGCAGAAAAACTTAAGAACAATGAAGGGAGAGGGGTCATAAATGGATAAGGTAATTGAAAACAATATAGTTACCATTATTGGTGCTATTGAGAGAAAGCCTGAATTTAGTCATGAAATGTATGGTGAAGGATTTTATAACATTTATATTGAGGTTCCAAGACTGAGTGATGTTGAAGACATCCTTCCGATTACTGTGTCAGAGAGGCTTATGTCAGGTGTATGCCTTGATATAGGACAAAAAATTATAGTTGAAGGGCAATTGAGGTCTTATAATAAGTTTGTTGATGGAAGCAATAAGCTTATACTGACTATCTTTGCCAGGGATTTAAAGCCATGCGATGAAGAGCTTACTAATCCAAATCAGATATATCTTGATGGATTTATCTGCAAAAAGCCTATATATAGAACTACACCCTTTGGCAGAGAGATAACAGATATGCTTATAGCTGTAAACAGACCATATAACAAGTCGGATTATATACCAAGCATTGCATGGGGAAGAAACGCAAGGTATTCCGAGAACTTAAATGTAGGTGATCGAATTAAGATCTGGGGCAGGATTCAAAGCAGAGAATATCAGAAAAAGGTTTCAGAGGATCAAGTAATCACCAGAACTGCTTATGAGGTATCCATATCTAAGATGGAGCTATACGGTAAGGATAATGAGCCTCTTGAAACTATTGAAACTGATGTTGAATAACGCGGTATTATTATGATACATATTGAATTTGCGTAGAAATATGCAAATTCTTTTTTGTTGTAGCTATGACCTAAACGTAATATAATAGATAGAAAGCACTATTGAATTAACATTATATATATAATTATGACAAAATTATAAGGATGTAGGTGAGGGGTAAATGAAACTAGTAGATAGAATATATGATAGCAGGTTTAAGTATGCGGCTATGCTGATAATGATACTTCTTGGAGGAGCTATATGTGGGATTTCCTTTAATGCTTTTTTAATACCTCACAGGCTTCTAAGCGGTGGAGTAAGTGGTATATCGCTAATACTGAATTATTTATTCAGTATAAATGTAGGTATGCTCATATTTATGTTCAATATTCCTGTTTTTCTACTTGGCTATAAGTTTATTGATAAAGAGTTTATTGCACTTAGCATTATAGGTATGGTAGCTTTTTCGACATTTATAGAAGCTTTTGCGTTTATAAGAGATATTGTATATGTTAAGGATGTAATGCTTTCATGTATATACGGAGGTCTTCTAAATGGAATAGGTTTGGGGATAGTGCTTAGAAACAGAGCATCTCAAGGTGGAGTAGATATTATTGCTGTTATTGTGAAGAAGTACATGTCTATAAATATTGGAACTACTTCGATGATCATAAATACAGCAATAGTAGTAGTTTCATCCTATTTCTACGGTATAAATATAGCCATGTACACCTTAATATCTATGTATGTTGCTTCAGTAGTAGTAGATAAGGTTCAGCAGGGCTTTGACAGAAGGAAGTCTGTTATGATTGTTTCCAGTAAGGAAACCCAAGTAGCTAAGACTATATTTGAAAAGCTAGACAGAGGTGTAACATACCTGCATGGAGAGGGTGCTTACACTGGAGACAAAAAAAGAGTGATTTACTGCATAGTATCTCTAAACCAGCTTGCAAAGCTGAAGCAGATAGTAAGAGAGATAGACGAAGCGGCCTTCATTACAGTAAGCGATACAGCAGAAGTAATGGGTTATGGCTTTAAAAGCAGAGGTATATAAAGAGGAGCTGGCACTTCTGAAGTGCCAGCTCTTAAATTTAACACCTAACCTCTTAGGTCATCCAATATTTTGTTTTTATCCTCGGATAATTCATCAACCCTCTTAATTGGCCTAGCGGGTATTCCTGCAACTACCATTCCTGGGTCAACATTTTTTGTAACAACGGAGCCGGCTGCTACCACGGAACCTTTTCCGACTGTTACACCTTCTAGTACAACAGCATTTGCACCAATAAGAACATTATCCTCGATAATTACCGGTGTAGCACTGGGTGGTTCAAGCACACCTGCTAAGACAGCTCCTGCTCCTACATGACAGTTGTTTCCTACGGTAGCTCTTGCACCAAGAACCGCGTTCATATCTATCATTGTGGCTTCACCTATTTCAGCTCCAATATTAATAATAGCGCCCATCATTATAACTGCATTTTTCTTAATCTTGACTCTATCTCTTATAACAGCACCAGGTTCAATGCGAGCTTCTAAAAAGCGTGTATCAAGCAATGGGATAGCTGAATTTCTTCTGTCAAATTCCAATTCATGCTTATTTATGCTAGCAGCATTTGCAGCCAAAAATTCTTCAATATCTTTGTTTTCGCCAAAAAGCATCCAGAAGCTGTCACAGCCAAATATCTTAATGCTATCAGACTGAGTCCCTTTCAGATTTCCATCAACATAGCATTTGACCGGAGTCCTTTTTGTTGAGCTTTTTATAAATGCAGCTATCTCATAAGGATTTGTCATATCAAAATCAGTCATTAGTTCATCTCCTTTAGCATGCTCTTCATATCAAACATGCCATTTTTCTTCGTTATTATGTATTTTGCAGCCTTAAGTGCACCTACAGCAAATATATCTCTTGAAAGTGCAGAATGCTTGACTTCGAGGATCTCATCCTTGCCTGCAAATAGTATTGTATGCTCTCCGGGTATGGTTCCTCCTCTGACTACGGATATACCTATCTCATTAGATGCTCTTTTTATATCTCTATCAGTTCTATCATATACAAACTCCATAGAGTCGTCCAATGCATTATTGATTTCCTTTGCAATCATGAGCGCAGTACCACTGGGTGCATCCTTCTTTTCGTTATGGTGCTTTTCTATAAGTTCAATATCAAAGCCTCCTAGTGAAGTGCAAGCTCTTGTCACCAAATCAATCAGTACATTTATTCCAATAGACATATTTGCAGTCTTAAAAACAGGTATGACTTCCGAGGCCTGACGTATAACTTCATTATCCTTTTCGCTAAAGCCGGTTGTTGCCAGTACTAAGGCACACCTGTGGTCGTGACAATATTTTAGAAGAGAAGGGAGGATGTCTGGACTTGAAAAGTCAATAACAACATCCGCAACCTCCTTGACCTCTTCAAAGCTGCTATAGGCTGGGTAAGGATTGGTAATTTTTTTTGGATCTTTGGTTACGCCGGCAATTATCTTTAAATTAGGATCTGTGCTGCAAAGCTTGGTTATGACCTGACCCATTTTACCGTTGCAGCCGCTCATTAGTATTCTAATCAAGTCATTACCCCCTAAGCTCAAAGCCATAGCTTTTTAATGAGTTTTTAAGATATTCAAGACTCTTATCTGACATATCTATCAATGGGAGCCTCAAATGACCAACTTCTTTTCCTAGCAGGTTCATTGCTGTTTTAACCGGTATAGGATTAACCTCGCAGAATAGAGCGTCATTGAGAGGTTTAATTCTTAGCTGAAGCTCCATAGCCTTTTTTACATCTCCATTTAAATAATGGATAACCATATCGTGCATTTCCTTTGGAGCAACATTTGCAACTACAGAAATAACTCCGATTCCACCTACTGAAAGCAGCGGAACTACCTGATCATCATTGCCGGAGTACATATTAAAGCTTTCGCTGCAGAAGGTGCCTATCTCAACTATCTGACTAATATTTCCACTGGCTTCCTTTACTGCTACAATGTTTTTGTGGCTGGATAGAGCTTTTAATGTTTCCGGGTTGATGTTTAGTCCTGTTCTGCCCGGTACATTATAAAGGATTATTGGTATATTAACCGAATCAGCAATTGCGGTATAATGCGCGATTAAACCTTTTTGAGTAGTCTTGTTATAGTATGGAGATACAAGTAGCAGACCGTCACAGCCTACGCTTTCAGCGTATTTTGAAAGCTCTATGGAGTGATGTGTATCATTGCTTCCGGTTCCGGCTATAACAGGGATTCTTTTTGCAATTTTTTCAACTGTATACTTGTATGCAGCTTTTTTTTCATCATCAGACATAGTTGAAGCTTCGCCGGTGGTACCACAGATAATTATTGCATCAGTTCCCTCCGACACATGCCAATCAAGAAGCTCACCTAGTTTTTCAAAGTCAACACCCTTGTCGCTAAACGGTGTGATTATAGCTACGCCAGATCCTCTAAATAATGCCATAACTGTTCCTCCTTTATAAGTCCTTTAATAGTAATTCTGCTATCTGCACAGCGTTTGAGGCTGCGCCTTTTCTGATATTATCAGCTACGACCCACATATTAATGCCGTAGTCCACTGAAGTATCTCGTCTTACTCTTCCAACAAAAACCTCGTCCTTACCAGCAGCGTTTATTGCCAGTGGATAAAGGTTTGAACCAGGCTCATCCTGATATACTATACCTGGACTGGACTTGAGTACGCTCTTCAGCTCATCTAATTCGAAATCATTATAGAATTCAACGTTGATGGATTCTGAATGGCCGCTTGATACTGGCACTCTTACAGTAGTAGCTGTTATTCTAAGGCTCTGATCGCCCATTATCTTTCTTGTTTCCTCTATCATTTTTATTTCCTCTTTTGTATAGCCATTATCATGGAACACATCGATGTGAGGAATGCAATTATTTGCTATAGGGTGAGGGTAGAAGGTATTTGGGCTGCCCTTCAAGCCATCCTCCAAGTCTTTGACACCCTTTACTCCGGAACCGGAAACTGACTGATAGGTAGAGTATACTATTCTTTTAATTTTATATTTATCATGTAAAGGCTTAAGTGCAACAACTGCTTGTATAGTTGAGCAGTTAGGATTTGCAATTATTCCTTTGTGCCAATTTATATCATCAGGGTTCACCTCAGGGACTACCAGCGGAACATCACTATCCATCCTAAAGGCACTGCTATTATCTATAACAACTACACCCTTAGACGCAGCAATAGGAGAGTACTTTAAGCTTATGCTTCCCCCAGCTGAGAAGAGTGCTATGTCAATATCTCGATCAAAGGAGCTTTCTGTAAGCTCTTCTACTACATATTCTTCACCTCTAAAGGTTATTGTGCTGCCTGCTGATTTAGCAGATGCAAAAACATAGAATTTGTCTATTGGAAAGTTCCTTTCTTCAAGCACCTTTAAGAACATTCTTCCTACCATACCTGTAGAGCCAACTACTGCGACATTAACTTTTCTCAATTTTGAAACCTCCTTGTATTACTTATTTACAGTTTATGCAATTACGGAAAAAACATAATTCATTTTCTGTTGGACATATAAAAAATACCAGCAGTTTAGCTTAGCTGGAGTTTTCCTTGATAATAATTTTTTCCTCTTTTAATGCATATTATAAGCTTAGTGACAAACTCATGTCAATAATTCCAGCACATTAAATGGTGTTATTGCAGTACTTAAGCATTTTTTTATATCTAAAGCTGCACTTTTTGCAAGGTTGTATACATTGTCTAAATAATTGTATAATGATACATGTATATAGAAAGCACTAATGAATTTACATTAATATACTATATAGCGCGTGCTTTCTATTTAATATAAGTCGTGTTTCTATTTTACATAATGTAATTTGCTTATCACGACTTATATAATTATAAGGTATGATTTTAATATTAAAGGAGTGTTACTATGATACAAATTGAAAAGGATATATTTAATATAAAGGAAGAGGCTGTGGACATAAGAAGACAGCTGCACAGAATACCTGAAATAGGACTGATGGAGTATCAAACTACAAGCTTTATTCTTAGCTTCCTAGAAGACTTAGGGATAGAGTGTGAGATATCTGCAGCAGGTACTGGTGTGATAGGATTTATAAAGGGAAAGTCAGAAGAGACAGTTGCATTCCGTGCTGATATTGATGCTTTAACTGTGGAAGAGCATACAGGTGTCGAGTTTTGCTCAATAAATAGAGGGCATATGCATGCTTGTGGTCATGATGGGCATATGGCAATAGCTCTGAGCTTGGCAAAGCTTTTGTCGCAGAAAAAGGGGGAATTGGAAAAAGGGGTATTGTTTATTTTTCAGCCTGCTGAAGAGGGACCAGGTGGAGCGGAAATATTAGTTAATTCAGGACTTCTAGAGCGCTATAACGTAAAGGCAATATTTGGTCTACATATTTATCCAGAGCTGCCAGAAGGGAAAATAGGCTGCAGGGCAGGCGCGATGTTGGCTCAAACAGGTGAGTTTGATATATATTTAAAGGGCAAGGGTGCACATGGTGCAATGCCTCATAAGGGAGTAGATGCACTTTTGGCTGCTGCTAATGCAGTAATGGCGTTAAATACAGTGATAAGCAGGAATCTAGATCCCCTTGAGCCTGGTGTCTTAACCATAGGAAAAATGAGCTCTGGGGAGAGGAGAAACATTATTGCCGAAGAAGCGGCTTTAGAGGGAACTATAAGAGCCTTTAACGAGGAAACCTACGGAAAAATAAGAAGCAGGCTCATCACAGTAATAGAAGGTATTGCAGATACTTACGATTGTACTGTGAAGAGTGAGATAAGAGATATGTATCCGGCGGTAACAAATGACAGCGCATTATTTGGACTCATATCAAAGGTGATACCAGAGGATGATTTTATTGTCATAGATCCACTTACTATATCAGAGGACTTTTCTTATTATCAAAAAAGAGTACCGGGTCTGTTTTTTATGCTGGGAAGCAGAAATGAGGAGATGGGATTTACATACTCGCTTCATAACAATAAATTCAACTTTAACGAAGATATACTCGCTACAGGCATTCAGGTTATGTATAACTTATATAAAGCACTGTAAATAAAAGAAGTCCCCTACGGTTGTTTTGTGATAACCATAGGGGACCTTTCTTATAGTGTATGCTTTTCCATTTCCTTTGATATTGCGGTTATTTCATCTATCAGTTTCTTCATGCTGGCCACGAGGTTCAAGCTCTCCTGTGTCATGGCACTGGCTTCCTGCGAGTTTGCTGTTGTCTCTTCGCTAACAGCTGATATTTCATTTATGCTTTCTACAATTTTATTGTTTGATTTAAGTATTTCATTTATTGTTTCATTTACAGTATTACCGCTAGTAAATACTTCCTTCATCTTAACAATGATGCTGTCAAATATGTCCTTAGTATTCTTAATAAGCTGATTTTGCTCTTCATTAACTAGCTTCAGCTTCTTAGAAGCTTCGACAGACATATCTGCCTTAAGCTGAAGCTCGTTTATTATACCTATGATCCTTTCGGCAGATACCTTGCTTTGCATAGCAAGCTTTCTTATTTCTTCTGCCACTACAGCAAAGCCCTTTCCGGCTTCTCCTGCACGAGCACTTTCAATAGCTGCATTTAAAGAAAGTAGATTAGTCTGATCTGATATGCCGGTAATCAAGCTTGTTATAGACTGAATCTCATTTGACTTTTCTTTTAGCTCAAGCATAATGCCGAACACATTTTCGCTGCTTTCTATAACTGTTTTTGACTTGTCGTTAAGATCTGCAACGATGCCAATACCAGTGTTAACCTGATGAGTGGTATCGTTTGAGATCTCGCTTAGTGTCTTTGAAAGTGTAGATGCTTTTACAATTATATCGTGAATATTATGTGTTAAGTCTGATTGAAGTTGAATGTTCTCAGTAGTATTTACTGCTCCATTGGAAATCTCCACAACAGCCGTATACATGTGCTCAGATGAGACAGCCAGGTCTTCGACTATTTTGCTTGCCTGTATGGTGCTGCTGTCAAGAACATTAACAGCCTTTAATATATCGTTAAGTACAGCCTCTTCTTTTAGCTTTTCTTGCTCGATAACATCCATTTTTTCTTTATTAAAGGAATTTGCGAGCTTAGTAGAATGAACAACACAAAAACTATAAAGAAATATAGTTGCAAACTGTATAGTATAATCAGTAGTAATATTAGGGTCATTTAAGCCAAGCCAGAATATTGAATGGACTATTTCTGCAATGTTTATTAGAACCACAATAGTGCAAAGCCTGGATATAAGCTTTTCGTCAAAATATAAAATATAAACAGAGATTATTGGGAAAATAAAGGTGTATACAAGCAGCCTTTCTGCAGCAAACATGGCAAATACATATATAATGATAAAATCAATTATAGTAATATGCTTTAAGAATTTGCTCGAGGTGTTTCTAAAGTATAAAAATAAAGGAATGATTACAAATATAGAACTCAGTGTACAGAAAATTAGAGTGAAGCTTAGTGTTTTATTACCTTTGAAGTAGTCAAGAACATACCCTGCAATCATAAATAGGATAAGTACTGTATTCATGGTAACGAGAACCTTGTTCGCTTTAGCAGTTTGTGTGGCTTTCATTATTTCGACCTCCTGATTATAGTTTAGTGTGACTCGTTCTGCATTGCATACAACATAATAATAGCATGTTTTATTAAGCAGATAAAGATATTTAAGAGATTATGTATAATATATAAGGAATTTGTATAATAATGACAAAATAAAGTGATTGATTTATGTACACAATTTTTTGACAATTGTTGTTTATTTCAAACCGATATGATAGACTTTTAATGGGAGGGTGAGCAATGAACATAAGAAGAATTAGTGTTGTAACAATTATTTTCGTATTAATACTGCAGCTTTTCAGCTTCTCTTTTTCTGAAGCAAGGAATGGCTGGAAGGGGTATGGCATATATGTACTTTCTGCTGGTGAGTATAGCTTACTGGAAGAAAATGTTACCCTCAGTCTTGATAATGCAAAGGTAGGCTTTGCAGGTAAATATACAGTAAGAAATAATAGTGACTCTAACCTTAAGCTGACATTAGGTACACCCTTTGATTACATAACAAATCTTAAGATAAGGTATGACCAGATAAATATCAGCTGGAAAAAAAGAACACTGAATGGAATAAAGAATGAATTTGGACTGGCTGACAATATACCAAACGAAGCAGCATGGTACGCATTTACACTAAATATCAGAGCTAATGAAACTAAAGTTATAGAGATTTCCTTTGATGCAAGTACAGCTGTTGATGTAAATGATATCAATACCTTTGCTTTTTGGAGCGACAGAAGCAATATTTATGCAAATAACTTTGAAACATTGATGGTTACTATAAAACCAGTAGAGCATATGCCATATAATATAGCCGGAATTGAAGGCATTGAAGCTGATCAAATAAACGAAAACGGCGAGGCTGTACTAAGCACAAAAAGTCCAGCTCAAAAACCAATAAATATCAGATACCAAATAGTTGATCGAGCAATTTTAGAAAAGTTAAGCTCAAGCGCATATAAGAGACCGAGAGAAATAGCAAGATTGTTTGGAGCAGGTGACTATTCGAAGGTAATTGAGCAGATAGGGTTATACCTTACTACCCCTTCTGATGCAAAGCTGCCAATTGAGCAAGTTAAGCTGATACAGGCTGAAGCCCTAAGAAGAATGAAGGATAATCAAGGCTATTTGGCTATAGTGTCAGATCTGGATGTCTCCAAGCTTTATCCTCAAAGAGTAAGCTACAAGCTTTTGTTTGATCAGCTTATGCTGCAAAAAGAATCAGGAGATATAGTAAAGCTAAACGAGAGTATAAAGACAATTTATGAGTCAAACGATACCTCAATAGACTATCTTAAGTACTGGTTGTCAGCTAATGGGCTGGTAGTTGAGGAGTCAAAGGAGGAGGTTTCTGTGGTATCAGCTGAGCCAGTCCCTGAACGTGAGCCGAATAAAGCCGGGCTGTGGGATAGTATAAAGCGCAGCTATGAGCTTCTTAAGCAAGGTAGATTTGCTATGCCTTCTGTATTTGGCATAGGGCTTCTGCTAGGCTTTATAATAGGAAGAATTTCAAGGAGAGGCAAAAGGAACAATTCTCTTTATTTGTATAGAAGATAAGAAATTATAGTATGGTACATTAGCAAATACTGTATAAAATGAGAAAATAACTATCATAATATCATTGTAAGGAGTGATATTATGAAGGAAAAGAAGGATAAAAAAGAAAAGAAAAAGAAGGAGCTTACACCGGAGGATATACTGAAATATGAGATTGCTGCTGAGCTTGGGCTCAAGGATAAGCTGGCAATAGTAGGCTGGGGTGGTCTTACTGCACAGGAAACCGGTAAAATTGGCGGTATAATGACGCAGAAAAAGAAGCAGAAGGCAGCCTGTTCAAATGTTTCAGGTAATGCATCCGGTAGTACTGCTGCACAAGGGTGATCAATTTAATGCTGTCTGAAATAGACGATATCAGTGATATGGTTTGTTACAGGCAGCATTTCTATTTTGTGCTATACAGAGTGCTGTAATAAATGTATAATATTGTTGATAATTTGTAGAATTATCAATTACGGAGGTAAATGATGCATAGCTATAACGAATTGGCAAGCTATTATGACATCTTGATGGATGATGTAGATTATGAAGCATGGACATGCTATATAGTTGAGCTTTTTAATAAGTATGGGCAAAGTCCTAAGCTGCTCCTGGAAGCAGCCTGTGGTACAGGAAACATTACTATACCCTTGGCTGAAAGAGGCTACGAGGTATATGGACTTGATATTTCAGATGAAATGCTTACAATAGCAGAAAGAAAAACAAGAGAAAAAAAGCTTGATATAAAATATATAAAGCAAGACTTGGCAAATATTGAAATAAACAAGTGCTTTGATGCAATATTATGTACCTGTGACGGAATTAACTACATAACTGAGGTTTCTGACGTAAGAAGCTTCTTCAAAAAAAGCTATAAGCTTTTAAAAGAAGATGGACTTTTGATTTTTGATATTAGCAGCTATTATAAGCTAAGAAATATTTTGGGCAATAATACCTTATTTCAAGAAAAAAATAATATCTATTATATTTGGGATAATATTTTTAACGAGGATGATAGCACTGTTGAGATGAATATTGTCTTTTTTGCACCGCATCAGGGCTTTTTCAAAAAATTCGAAGAGTATCATATTCAAATGGCCTATAGTGAAGAGCTGCTAATTAAGCTATTAGAAGATGCAGGCTTCAAGAATATACATACATATTCAGAATTCAGTATGGAAAAACCAAAGAAAAAAAGCGAAAGGATTTTCTTTTCTGCACAAAAATAAAGATGTCAGTTAACTAGGAGGTAAGAAATGAAGGATTATTTATTAAGAGGAACAAGTATAGATGGTGGGATAAGGTTTTTTAGCTGTGTGACTACACAACTAGTTGAAGATGCCAGAAAACTGCATGACTGCTATCCTGTAGCAGCCGCTGCACTGGGAAGAATGCTCACAGCAGCCAGCATGATGGGAACTATGCTAAAGTCAGACAAGGACAGCCTTACGCTGCAGATTAACGGAAAGGGTCCAGCGGGTGCTGTGGTTGTCATATCAGATAACAGCGGAAATGTAAGAGGCTATATACATAATCCACATGTAGAAACGGTTTTAAAGCCTAGCGGTAAGCTGGATGTCGGAAATGCTGTAGGCTATGACGGAAACCTAACTGTAATTAAGGATTTGGGTCTAAAAGAACCATATGTAGGACAGATACCAATAGTAAGCGGAGAAATAGGTGATGATCTTACAGTTTACTTCGCAAACTCTGAGCAAATTCCTACTTCAGTAGGTCTTGGAGTGCTTATTAATACCGATGGGAGCGTTAAAGCGGCAGGCGGCTTTATTATACAGGTAATGCCTGGGGTAGATGATGATACGATATCTGCAATTGAGTATAAGCTGGCTAGAATGAGAAGTATAACAGAAATGGTAGACAGCGGTGCCAGTCCTGAAGGAATAATTAAAGAGATACTTGGAGATATAGAGGTAAGCATTCACGAGAAAAAGGAAATAGGCTATGTATGCAACTGCACCGTTGAAAGGATTGAAAGGGCACTTATAAGCATTGGAGAAAATGATTTGTTAGATATAATTGAAAATGACGAAGGTGCAGAGCTAACCTGTCATTTTTGTAATAAAAAATATAGGTTTGATAAGGATGAACTGATTGCAATGCTTGAAAGGGCTAAGTCTGGACAATAACGTATATTAGAATTGAGAATAATGCAGTAATCTCAAGAATTATTAAGAAAAGCATTGATAGCTTAGACTAAATTGACATAATCAGAAATTGCGAGTTTTGACTTTGGTGATGTTATAAGTTATACTAAATCTTGTCGTTATCGGCAAGGGCGCATAGCTCAGCTGGGAGAGCACCTGCCTTACAAGCAGGGGGTCACAGGTTCGATCCCTGTTGTGCCCACCATAATTACAAATTTGCGGCCCAGTAGTTCAGTTGGTTAGAATGCCAGCCTGTCACGCTGGAGGTCGACGGTTCGAGCCCGTTCTGGGTCGCCATTTTAATAATCTAATATGCCTTGGTAGCTCAGTCGGTAGAGCAGAGGACTGAAAATCCTCGTGTCGGTGGTTCGATTCCGCCCCAAGGCACCATACAATTTGCGGGTGTAACTCAGTGGTAGAGTGTCACCTTGCCAAGGTGAAAGTCGCGAGTTCGAATCTCGTCACCCGCTCCAACCACACATATATAAGGCGACATAGCCAAGTGGTAAGGCAGAGGACTGCAAATCCTTTACTCCCCGGTTCAAATCCGGGTGTCGCCTCCAATTAATACTTATTGTAAGCAATAAGTTTTTTTCATTTTTTGAAGAAATAATATAAGTAAAAGGTGATATTATGAGCTTTCTGCAAACACCATATATTCCTTCTGACAGCGTAAAACTTGCTGTTTTGGACTATAGAGCAGATGCGCAGCTTGAGGCTGCTCTTTATAGTGAAGGAGTATCTGTGATAAGGACAACTCCTTGCAAGGAATTATATGATGCGATAAATGGACACCCGGACATACTTTTGCATCACACTGGAGAAAATAGAATAGTACTTGCACCTAATGTTTTTGATCAACTTTCACCTGTACTATTAAAAAAAGGATTTGCATTGACAAAAGGTGCAACTTGGCTCAGCAGAAACTATCCGGAAAACATTGCATATAATGTATTACGTGTGGGTTCATATGCTTTTCATAATACTAAGTATACAGATATAAGAATACTCGAGGAGTTTGAAAAACTCAATGTTAAAACTATTCATGTCAACCAGGGATATACAAAGTGTTCGGTATGCATTATTAATGCAGCTACCATTATTACCTCAGATATAAAGCTAGCCAATGCTGCAGAGAAAAATGGGATAGAAAGCCTTCTGATAAAGCCTGGAGGAATTGAGCTTACAGGTCTAAACTATGGATTTATTGGAGGTGCAAGCGGCTTAATCGGTAATAATAAGCTGGCATTTACTGGATGCGTAGAAAATATTCCAGAAGCAAATAGGATAATCGATTTTTTAAATATTAAAGGGATAGAAGTTAAAATACTCACAAATAAGCAAATAAAAGATATCGGATCGATAATTCCATTGAAGTATTAATTTGCAGAGTTACAGAAGCATTTTTAGCTTTGAATACAAGTTTTTTTAAAGCAAATACTAAGCGTATACCATTTAAATACTCAGTAACAATCAAAGGATTTGTATACAATACTGTTTGACTCTTCTTACAGAAAGGAGTTGAATGAATGTTTCTTGTAACTATCGGAACAACAGCTAATGCTGAGAACATCAGCGAAACTATTAATATCCAACTAGAAGAGCTTAAAAGTGAAAATGCAGATGTGATTTATGAAAGCTATTTTGTTGGAAACACATGTTTTGTTAAATGTGGAATAAAAGATAATATTTTGACAAGACTAACAGATAAAAAGCAGCATGACGATTTTAAGATAAATATGTCAAGAATACTGACGGACTCTATAATCCAGCATTGGGAACCAAGACTTATAAAAAGAATTCTAAAGGACAACTTTTTTTATCTAAATGAGAAGGAAAAAGAAAAGGTACTTGAAATAACTGATAGGCTATTGCAGGAAGAAAAGCCTATACTTCCTGGTGGCTTTTACAAAATAACCAGAAGAAATAAAATAATGAAATGTGTATTAGAATACTTTGCAGCAAATGAGGAGCTTAATATTGACGGCTTTGTAAATTTTAGACTAGGAAGCTATATTAAAGAGCTTAATGACACAATAGAAAGAGCTATTGAGCAATATGTAGCTGAAAGAGAGTATAACGAGTTTATTAAGCTGTTAAAGTATTTTGTAGATATACAGGAGTGCAAGGTTGAGACAGTTCATTTAAAGCAAGCTGAGGATGGCAAATATATAATGCTGGACGAGGACATGAACAGCGTGAGTGCAGAGTACTTTGATGAAATCAAAAGTGAGCTGGCAGATGAGAATATTAATTATGATGATCTGCTGATCAGCACATTAATAACTATATCACCTAGAAGGATTTATTTACACGAAGCAGATAACTTTAAGAACAAGGAGCTACTAAAGACGATAAAAAGTGTGTTTGCAGATAGAATATATATATGTTCTGGCTGTGAACTTTGTAGAATAGGTAAGGTAGAAAACAGGGAGTCAAATAACTATGGTTTGTGAAAAATGCTTATGCTATAATATTTATGTAGTGCGAGCTGCGAAGCAGCACGCAATTGCGTGGTGTTTCCTCTGGAGAAGGGAAGTAGTTCTCTTTTTCATTAGTAAGCTATTAACATACCGTAGGGAAATCCTACCAGGTAATACCTAACCAGTAGCCTGTACCTAGT
>CALJSV010000085.1 GCA_937976095.1 uncultured Clostridia bacterium
CGTGAGATTATACCCTTATTTCCAGCATCAATTTCAGGCAGGTCATCGGTTGACCATTTTTTCTTGATAAAAGGAAGATTGCCGTCATTAACCCCGGATCTTTCCATTATAACAAAGGTTATAGTTACCCATAGCGCTGCCTGAACTGCAGCTTCAATAACTGCAACAGCAGTTTTGGTTATGACTCTAACTATCATGCTGACCAGCCCTATTTCAATGGGAGGTCTTAGAACACCATCTATTACTGCTACTATACCTGCTATGATTGCCATTATGCTTACTACCAGCTTTAATACACTTATATAGCTCTCATATATCTCAGGTCCTATAATATATCTCTTCCTTTGCCCATATTCAAAGGCGAGCTTTTTAGGGTCCCCAAGCTTAACAAGTGCATTTCTTACATCGTCCTCAGAAGCTGCTTCAGGAAGCATATCCTCAATGTTTGCTCGCAGCTCTTTAACAACATCCTCTCGTATATCTTCCGGTAAATTTACCGTAACTGCATGTATATAACGATTAATCAAGTTCATTTTCATCATCCTCCATTAATAATGCTTCCAGCTGACTGGAAATAGTCCTCCACTCCTGCTTAAGCTGCTTAAAAAGCTGCCTTCCCTCATCACTCAGCACGTAAAACTTTCGGGGTCGGCTTTCTGTTGTATCCCATTCGCTCTTTAAGAGCTGCTGCTTCTCTAATCTTCTGAGAAGTGGGTAAAGAGTCCCAGCATCAATAGCTGCATTTTTCTCCTCAAGCTTTTGTACAAGTGAATAGCCGTATTCGGGCTCACTAAGCTGGCTCAATACTGATAGCACCAGCGTTCCCCTTTTTAGCTCTATAACAAGCGAATCCATTAATTCATTTAGTGAATTCATTTAATCACCTCAACATCAGTATACTGTACGTTATACACTATTGTCAATATCACATTGTTAATTTTTTGCACATATTGTTGTATCTAAATAAAAAAAAGACACCCTACTATTTAAGCAGAAAGTGTCTTATTTACATAATATTCATAAAAGCTTAACAATCTCTTCCATGCTTGGAAGAGCAGCCATAGCTCCCAGCTTTGTACATACCAAAGCACCAACCCTGTTTGAAAAGCTAACTATTTCTTCTAAATGCACAAAGTCCTCTTTTACAAGTCTTGGTGCTTCCAGTTGTGAAATTCTAAATAGTACAGCCCCTACAAAGGCATCACCTGCTCCAGTAGAGTCAATAGAATCGACGTTAATACTCCTTATTGTCGCGGCACATCCGTCACAAGATATGAAGGTTCCTTCACTGCCAAGAGTGACAGCTATTATCCCAGCCCCTAAGCTGTGCAGCAGCTTAGCTCCCTCATAAAGATTAGAGGCTCCACTAAGCAGCTCTAACTCTTCCTTACTCACCTTAACAAAGTCAGCATATGATATGCAATAGCATGCCTCTTGCTTGAAGTTCTCGATTTTTCCTTTCCACAAATCCTCTCGGTAATTTGGGTCAAAGGATACAAAGATATTTTTTTCCTTTGCAGTCTTCATAGTTTTTAAATATGTTTTTCTTAGCTCACCACCGAGCAATGCTGTAGCAGAGCCAAAGTGAACAATGTTAGCATTATTAAAAGCATCTCTATCGATATCAGATAAGAGTAGTGCTTCATCTGCACCTCTACTAAAAACAAAGTCTCTCTCTCCATCTGACTTTAGGGATACAAAGGCCATTGTAGTAGGAAGGTTTTTATCAAAGATCAGCATAGACGTATCCACGGAATAGCTTTCCAGCGTAGACTTAAGAAACCTCCCAAAGGGATCCTCTCCAACCTTTCCTACAAATGCAGCCCTGCCTCCAAGCTTACATATTGCTGCTGCAACGTTTGCAGGAGCACCACCTGCTTTTTTTTGAAAGCTAATACCATCTTTTAGGCTAGAATTAATATCCGTACAAATAAAATCTATAAGCAGTTCACCTATACATAAAATCATATAAGACTTATTCACTCCTTCCTCCTACCTTATACAATAAGCTTACTATTCAAACAGTCTTTTTTCAACTCCTGCATTAGAATCATAGTATACTATGCCGAAGCTGTTTTTTTGTAAATCAGCATCCAGAGTACAGCTATAAATACCGCTTTTCCAAGTAACTCTAAGAACGCTGCTTCCAGCCGCTTCATCTATATGCATAGCTCCACCAAAGGCAGGATAGCTGTTCCTAAATCTCATAAGCTCGTATAGCTTTTTAAGGAGCGGTCTTTGAACCTCTTGTTCTATTTCATCAAGGGTATAGTTGTGACGATTAATATTTCTGCCAATCTTTGTTTTCTCCAGAAGCTCAATATCATTTTTACCTGCAAGCAAGCCTACATAATATACCTGTGGAATGCCCGGTGCAAAAAACTGTATCGCTCTTGCCAAAAGGTATTTTTGATCGTCATCTCCAAGTGCAGAAAAATAGGTACAGTTAAGCTGGTATATATCAAGGTTATTATATTCCATTGTATTATAAACTCTTTTTACATTTGCCCCTCTTGAAAACAAGTATTCCTTAGTTTGTTCTATCTCCTCAAGAGACATTACATCTGCCGCATCCACTACACCTATTCCATCATGGGTATCTAAAGTAGTGAATTGCTTTCTGGGACAAATCTTCAGCCAATCTACAAGCCTTTTACTGTTTCCACTGTACAAGGTATGCAGCACAAGCATAGGTAAGGCAAAGTCATATACCCAATAGCCTTTATCGGATAGCTTAAGCTGAATAGTGTAGTGCTCATGAATTTCGGGAAGGATTATTACATCATATGGAGCAACTATATCCTGTAGAAACTCTAAAAGCTCCCATGTCTCCGGCTCTAAAAAGAAACAGCTGGTATCAGCCTTCTTTGTTGCATATGCAAAGGCATCTATTCTTATTACGGCTGCACCCTTCTCGCACAAATGAACAAGGGTATCCCTAATAAACTCTTTTGTAGCCTCCTTTGTTACATCCAAGTCAATTTGCTCTTCATCAAAGGTACACCAAACCTTTTCTTTTGTACCATCCTTAAACTCTACCTCAAAGTATGGTGCTTTGGGTTTTCTCTTATATATTTTATATACCTGTTCATCTGTAGGCTCTCCGCCTTGCCAGAACTCCTTGTATCTTATAAAAAAGTCCTTATACATAGAGCTGTCTTTATTCTCCATAAAATCCTTGAAGTACTCAGATGATCTCGATATATGATTGATCATAAAATCATACATCATAGAATAGCCTTGTGCTACCTCTTCTACCTGCTCCCAGCTTCCAAAGTCCTTTTGCACTTCCTGATAGGTAAGAGGTGCAAAGCCCCTATCCCCCGAAGAAGGATAAAAGGGCAATATATGAACTCCACCAATAATATCCCTAAAATGCTTATTAAGAACAAAGCTTAAATCATTAAGATCCTTTCCCATGCTATCGGGGTATGTTATTAACATAATTTTATTGTCCAGCTTCATGGCTTCCTCCCTATTGGCAAAACCGACTTAATACTTCGTCTATATTTATATCCTTTGTTTCCGCGAAAATTATGTCAGCTTCCTTCATGACCTGACTGTTTCCAATACCAACAGCAAACATCCCTGCTGCCTTTATAGCCTTCACTCCAGCCTCGGCATCCTCAATGCCTACACACCTGCAAGGATCAACTCCCATAATCTCTGCGGCCTTAAGGAAGATATCAGGTGCCGGCTTTCCATTTCCCACCTCTTCAGGGTTTACAATGTAGTCTATGTAAGGTTCAATGCCTAAAAGCTTAACCAGCATAGGAGCATTTTTCGAGGCACTGCCAATAGCGATTTTAATGCCTCTGCACTTAAGTCTTTTGAATAGCTCGACTACACCCTCGAAAAGGTTTTCCTCCCTAAATTGAGATATCATTTCAACATAAACCTGATTCTTCCTATTTGCCAGCTGCTTTTTTTCATCCCTTGTAAACTTTCCTTCTAGCCCGCCATGCTCCAGTATACGATCCAATGAAGCTAATCTTGAGATTCCCTTTAACCTCTCATTGAAGCTTCTATCAATTGCAACTCCTATTTCCTCAGCAAGGTTTTTCCAAGCAAGATAGTGCTGCTCACTGCTTTCTGTTATTACTCCATCCATATCAAATATAAAGAGCTCAACTGATTTCATCTATATGCCCATGCCCAGCACTTCGCATAAATCATTATGTTAGAAATGCATGGGCTCGGTACCTCCTTTTTGTCTTTATAATTTCTTTCTACCTTACCCTCCAAAAACTATTTCTCTCCATCCATACGCACCCCGTGCATAAAGTACTTATTAAGTGCTATATACAGCAGCAGTATAGGTATAAGTGAAATAACACTTGCTGCCATAACCTCATCCCACTGCGTAATCCCTCCGTACTGACTCATCATCGTTTGTATGCCGACAGTAAGTGTATACTTCTGAGGCACAGCCAAATAAAGCTTTGGCTTTAGGAATTCATTCCATAGACCTAAAAATATAAATACCGATTGTGTTGCTATTGCCGGCTTTGCGAGTGGTATTGCAATCCTAAAAAATACACCTACCCTGTTTAATCCATCAATAGCTGCTGCTTCTTCCAGGCTCTTAGGAAAGTTTATGTAAAACTGTCTCATCATAAAAATATAGGTAGCATTTACTGCCACTGGTATTATTACAGCTCTGAAGGAATTCAGCATACCAAAGTACTTGATTATCAGGTAGTTAGGTATCAAAAGCACCTGTGCAGGAACCATGATAGATGCTAATATAGCATAAAACACCATATCTCTGCCCTTAAAGTGCAA
Source organism: uncultured Clostridia bacterium (assembly GCA_937976095.1). GTDB lineage: Bacteria > Bacillota > Clostridia > Lutisporales > Lutisporaceae > CALGKJ01. The sequence continues at coordinate 4,786 of CALJSV010000085.1, forward strand.
GCGTGACAGAGCATAGCCTGCCATTGAGTTAAATATTACATTAAAAAAGGTTCCAACTATGCATACAAAGAATGAGTTTAATATCCATCTCATAAAATTCGAGTCCATAGTTAACAGTCTTATGTAAGCCGCTATTGTAGCTGCCTTAGGTATTACATTTAGTCCTCCCCCTGTTATTTCCTTATAGGTTTTAAAGGAAGCAGATACAGCCCAAAGAAACGGGAAAAAGGTTACTACGGCATAGGTTATCAAAATTGCATATAACAGGTATTTATAAATATTTCTCTTTTCCATATCACCAACTCCTAATATAAGCTTTCAGACTGGTTCAGCTTTTTAGCTACCATAGTAGCTACAAATATAACTATAGACAGTACAATAGACATAGCCGTTGCAAAGCCCATTGTATTGTTTTGTCCAAAGGCATTTCTATAAATCAATAGCGCAACAGTTAGAGTAGAGTTCTCCGGTCCTCCTGAGCCATTGGAAAATATATAAGCCTGATCAAACATCTGGAAGGTCCCTATTATCCCCATGAGTAAAACAAATGTGGTAATAGGCTTAAGATATGGTATTGTAATATGAAAGAATTTTTGCACTGCCGTCGCCCCGTCAACATCTGCAGCCTCGTAGAGGCTGGAAGGCAACTCCTGAAGTGAAGCCAGATATATTGTCATAAAATATGGAACAGTAGACCATACGTTCATAGACATTATAACCTTAAGTGCAAATTTTGGATCATTAAGAAAGTTAATTGGTTGAGCTATTAAATTAAGCTTTGTTGCTATTTCATTTATTGGACCTGTTAAGCTGAATAAAAACATAAATATCATTGTCAAAGCCGCGCTTGAAGTTAATGTAGGAAGGAAAAATATAGTCCTGTAAAAATTTTTCCCTTTTATATAGCTGTTAAGCACTGCAGCCATAACCATAGCTAAAAACGTCTGTAAGGGAACAACTACCGCGACAAAGGTCGCTGTGTTTATAAAGGCTATTTTTGTTCTATTGTCAGTGAATATTCTTATATAGTTATCAAGTCCTATAAATTCGAAGTAGCCGGTAAATAAGTTTACCTTATGAAATGATATGTAAAGTGCGAATATTATTGATGCAAATACAAAGGTGCCTATAATCAAAATTGCAGGGCTCAAAAAGCCCCAACCCATCAATGCTGCAAAATGCTTTCTCTTAATCACCTTGAACACCACCCTTATATAAATTAGCCTGCCTTTCCCAGATCTCTAATATTTCCATATAAGCTGATACCAACAAAGCTTTCTCAAAAACTTATTCGAGAAAGCTTTGAAGTATCATTGGGGAAGTTTTGGCTTGTAAGCCCTTATTGCTTATTAGCTTTTATAGTTTTATTAGCTTCTTCCTCTGCAAGCTTTAATGCTGCTTCAAGAGTTCTTTCCTTCTTTACTGCAGATGGTATATAGTTTCTGAACTCATTGTTGATAGTGTCCATAGTTGTACCTTTTTGCCATGGAGTAGCATAGACTGCAGCAGCTATATGTGGAACCTTCAGCGGATCAGCAGCTGCCTTTGTAGCATCAGTTACGTCCTTTCTTGATGGCAATACACCTGCTCCTGTTGTCCAGGTTGACATTCCTACAGGTCCTGTTACATATTTTATAAATTCTGCGGCTGCTTCTTTTTCCTTAGCTACTGCGTTTATACCGTAGCCAACTGTAAATACCATTGATCCTTTTTTACCTTTATATGTAGGTATTTCAATTACTCCAAACTCTACATTTGAGAAGTTGTTCTTAAGGTGTCCAAGCACCCAGTTTCCTTCTATCATCATAGCTGTCTGTTCGTTTCCGAAAGCATCACCGTTCCAACCACTTCCTAAGTCTTGCGGTGTAACTATCTTTCCACCTTGTGCTGCCTCTATAAGCGGCTTAAGATTGTCAATTATACCCTGTTGAGTAAGATTTGCAAATATCTCATCCTTAACTATATCAAGCCCGCCTGCTTGAGCAACATACATCTTTCTTGCAAGGTCCTGATTGTAAGTCATAGCAGCCATACCCTTTGGAAGCTTAGACTTCAGCTCTGTTAGGAAGTTCCCTGTCCAAAGCTCCTCTAGTGTCTTTGGGATATCATTTTCGTTTACATACTTTTTGTTGTAGTAAAGAGCAAGGGTTGAGTAGTCCTTACTAACTGCGTATAGCTTGCCATCCTGCACGAAAGCATTCTTAAGAGGCTCGTAAAACTTATCTATTTCAAACTTAGCTCCGTCAAGTGGCATTAAAACGCCTTGTTCAATAAAGAAAGGAGCCATGTAAGCATCTACATAAAACACATCTGGAGCTGTTCCGCCAACTAGTGCTACCTGAAGCTCTGTGTTGTAGTCAGCAAATACCTTTTCTTCTACCTTAATACCAGTTTTTACCGTGAAGTCCTCAAGAACCTTTTTGAAGGCTGCAGTTTCAGCATCGTTTCCACCCCATCTACCTACAGTTAGAGTCTTGCCTGCAAGACTATTTGCTGCTGGAGCGTTGTTTGTTTCCGATGCGCTTGGTTGTGCAACCTCAGCCTTGTTTTGACAGCCTGTCAGCATGCCGAATACCAATAATACAGCGAGTACCATTACTAAAAACTTTTTCATTTTTGTTCCCCCTTATTTTTTTATATAATATTGAACACAAACCCTTACAACCTAGTAGTTTATAGCTAGTTCACTGTCCAATATATATTTTTGGTTATTGATGTTTATCTCCAGATAGCTATTGACTTGAGTTGTCTTTATAATCTTTATAAGGTTCCTTGTAACCTCTATTAGCAAGCTGTCTCCCTTTATTACCAAAGGAAACTTAAGCCTGGACCAAGACTTTGGCAGATGTGGAGCTATCCTTATCTCTCCATCCAACAGCCTTACACCACCAAAACCATTTACAACGCACTGCCAAAGCCCTCCAATGGATGCCGCATGTATGCCGTGGTCACTAGTCTTCATATTGGGTCCAAGGTCTATTTCTGATGCCTTTCTAAAAAGCTCATAGGCAAGGTCACTGTCACCAAGATCGCTGGCAAGTATGCTGTGAGTCGAAAGGCTGAGTGAAGAATCATGCAGCGTCTTTGGCTCATAATAGCTCCAGTTTGCAGTCTTAACCTCCTTTGTGAAAAGGCTTTCAAGCAGATAAAACAGTATCATGATATCAGCCTGTTTTGATACCTGTATATTATTTACCTGTTCAAGATTATAGTCCTTAAATATTAAACCTACATTTTCTTGGTTTTTGTATTTAGCAAGCGGTATTAGTTTTTTCTGCAAATATGTATCATCCTGTGGAATAACCTGCTGTTCATTGGGCTTTGGAAGGTATATCCTATCTATTCTATCAAGCCAAGTCTTTAGAGTCTCATCCAGTTCTAGCACCCTATTCAGCCTTTCATATATATCAGGCTTTTTATCCTTAAGCTCTTCACTGTAGCTGATGGCATTTTTAATGGTCCAATGAGCCATATAATTTGTAAAGGCATTGTTGTTTACATGCTCCTTGTACTCGTCAGGCCCCATTATATTGTTTATGTGGTACCGCTGCCTTTCTTCATTCCACTCCAGTCTTGAAGACCAGAACTTCGCAATATCAAGCATCAACTCATATCCATACATATCCATAAACTCTTCATCTCTAGTTATCTGGTAGTACTGCCAAGCTGCATAAGCTATATCAGAGGATATATGCTGCTCTATAAAGCCTGACCAGATTTTTGTTGCTTTACCTGTAACTATATCAGCTGCTCCCCATACCGGTGTTACCTCACCATCCTCAAGCCAAGCACTCTCCCATGGGAACATTGCACCCTCATATCCGTTATCCTGTGCTTTTCTTCTGGCTCCGCTAAGACTAAGGTATCTATACTCCAGAAGATTTCTTGCAGCTGCCGGATCTGAGTATGTAAAGTAAGGCAATACAAATATCTCTGCATCCCAAAAACTGTGCCCCTTATAACCTTCACCACTGAGCCCCTTAGCAGCAACACTCATTCGGTTATCATGCATAGGTGTCATAGTTCTTAAATGGTATTGTGCAAATCTTATTGCCAGTTGATCATATGGGTTTTCACTTTCAACTTCAATGGGTGTTTTATTCCACACCTGATTATCCCACTCTTCTGAGCTTTCATTCAGAAGTCTGTCATAGCCTTTACTGCTTTCAAGCTTAATTGCTTCTAAGGTTTTTGCTCTAAGCTCCTGCAGTGAGCAGTCTTCACTGCCCATATCTCTTGTAGTATTAATGCTTGATATTTTTTCTATGCTTAAGACCTGGCCACCTAACGCAAAGCCTTTGAATTCATAGTATATTTTCCTTCTATCCATCATTATCAATGAGCTTGGTTCATACGCTGAATTATCCAACTTGAAGCTGTGTACAGAGTTGAGGACAAAATCAATTTTTGACTGTGTTGTGGTCTGTACCAAATGAAGGTATTCTCCTTCATAGAGTCTTTTTTCTCCCTCTGTAAAATGCTGAACTCCTGAGTTTGTCATCTGTGCATTTATTCCAGATTTTAACCTGATATCTAGCTTATTATTAACGCAAGAGATTTCAGCCTTTTGTGCGACAATATGCTTGTTCCTCAGTGATACAAGCCTGCTGAACTTAAAGCTAATCTCATCACCACCGGGAGTTATCCATACAAAGCTTCGCGTAAGCTCTCCGCTTCTTAGGTTTAAGTCTCTGCTGTAGCCCTTTACTATCCCGCTGTCCAAATTCAAAATATGACCATTAAGCTCTATTTCCATCTGAATCAGATCCGCCGCATTAGGAAGCTCAGTGACCTCACTTTCATCAAACCTGTTGAAGGTAGCGCCAACAAAGGTATTCCTGACTTCACCTATATAAGTCTCTTCTGTTGCAGCTCGTATACCCATGTAACCATTTCCCTGAGACATTATTGCCTCGCATTTCCCTAAATAGCGTTTATCAAAGACCTCTTCTGTAACTATCCAGTTTTCTAAATTGCCTCTTTTCTTATCATAAAGCATTAGTCGATCCCCCAAAATATAGTAGTCCGTAGCATCCAATACGTTTCGGATAAGTGTAAAAAAAATATTGCTACTTTCTTTTTTATTGCTCTTAAGTACGAATATTATCCGAAACGTTTCGGTAAATTTATTTTAACACACAAACCGACTTTCTTTCAAGTAGTTTATAGTCCAAAATTATGTTATTTTTTACGGGCTCATTTTTTATAAGTTTTAGAAGTTGTTTGGCAGCTTCATAGCCCATGGTATAAAAATCCTGGCTGACTGTGGTCAAAGCTGGAGCTGTATACTCTGACAGAGGAATATTGTCAAAGCCTACTATCGATATGTCTTCGGGGATTCTTTTGCCCATATCCCTTATGGCCCGCATTGCTCCTAAAGCCATCATATCACTTGCACAAAATATAGAAGTCATTTCCGGAAAAGACCTAAGCATCTGCTTGGTTTTATCATAGGCCTCAGTTTCAAGAAAGTCTGCGTAAGTTATATAATCCGCTCTAACTGGGATTCCATTTTTCAAAAGTGCATCCTTATAGCCTCTTTCTCTCTCTAAAGAAACAGCCGCTTCATACCTGCCATTTATCAAACCTATGTTTCTGTGGTTTTTTTTGATTAGATATTCTACTGCATCCTGAGCCGCTTTTGCATTATCTATGGATATAGTGCAGGTGTTTTTCCCCTTTATAAGAACGTCAATAAGCACGCAAGGGATATCGCTATTAATAAGCTCCTCAAAAAATGGATCATCGAGTCTTATTCCGTTC
>CALJSV010000086.1 GCA_937976095.1 uncultured Clostridia bacterium
TAGCAGAATTATTACCTGAGAATTATAGAGGAGTATATAAATAAGTAGACTGAAAATGGTTGGATGATACTCCATGTCGGTCTAGGCTCTGGACTATTGGTGGGGCCTTCTAAATTACTATAACAGGCAAGGAGATATTGACGGTTATGGTGATCAAAATGATATAGGAATAGGAGATACTGAAGCTTTGGGGATTGTAGACTTTGAGTTCGCACCACATTGGGATGGAAGCAAAGAGTATATAGATTTAGTGAAGAAATATGCTGAGACAAAACATACAACTGTCTATGTATGCAAAGATAGCGGCGGGATTATTGCTGATGGTGATACAGTTAAGTTAATTGGTGATATTGAAAAGATAGAAGGAAGAGCTATATAAGAACTCTCAATTGATTGGCTCAAAAGTGTAGCTATAAAGAGAAATGAGGGGTTAAAATGAAAAGAGATTGGTGCGTGTTTCTAATTGGCGGCGCATCGGGTTCAGGTAAAAGCTGTATTAGCTATCCTTTGGCAAAAATGTATGGGGTTAACTTAATAGAAGTAGATGATTTTCAAGAATTTTTATTTTCAATGACAAAGCCGGAAGAACAACCGGAAATCCATTATTGGGATACTCACCCTGATTGGAAAAATGAAGGTGTTGAGGCTACTAAGCAGCAGCTGATTAATGTTGGCAAGGCTTTAAAAGTGGGACTTGAAGCAGTTGTTAAGAATCATATCGGAACTAATATGCCTGTAATTATTGAGGGTGATTTTATATTGCCGGAGTTGTGTGCTTCATTTGGAGGTCCCGAGGTCAGATCGATTTTCATTCATGAGCCTTCTAGAGATCAAATCTTGAACAACTATCAAGCAAGAGAACCGGAAAGTGGTCCTCAGAACTATCGAGCTGATGTTACTCATTGTTATGGCGAATGGCTAAAGTCTGAGTGTACAAAATATGGTATACCTGTCATTGAATCAAGACCATGGCTTACAGTTATAGAAAGAATTATAAACTTATAAGTCAAATAGCTGGAAGCTAAGACAAGAATTATCTATGCATCCAGCTATCTTGTAAAACCCACTTCTTGTTGCAATCAGACTTTATCTAAGCTCTATCTGAAGCTGCTCCAGAGCTCCATCTAAAACTTCCTGAGGTATAAGACTAAAGCTGTCACCAAAGTAAAGCTCTGACATACAGAGGTTTGCACTTATTTCTCTAATATTCATTGTGACTACCAAATCATGAGCCTCAGCAATATTGGTTAAGATTTTTTCTAATGTATCCTTGGAAAAGTCAAAATAAACATGAAACATATTACACACAGGAACTTCTGGAATGGTTTTTACACCCTGTATCATATTTAGTCGCTCAGCAACAGCAATGGCATTTTGCCAATACTTTTTCATTTCCCCTGCTCTTTTATTGAAGCTGTATCTTGCATTGACTATGTAAGGATATAGGCTTATCAAATCCCCACCATGCCTTCTTTTCCATATTTTAGCCTCCTCCATGAAAGCAGTATTTCCTGCAAGAATTGCTCCTGCTATACCTCCCAGCCCTTTGTAGAAAGAGATATAGACACTGTCAAATAAGGCGCATATTTCCTTTGCAGACTTGTTGTAGTAAGGCAGAGCCTCGAAAAGACGCGCACCGTCTAAGTGCAGTCTTATGTTTTGTGCTTTACAATACTCGGATATTTCAACCAGCTCTTCCCAAGTAGGCAACTGACCACCTATTTCTCTTTGCGGAAGCTCAATTAGAAGACAGGCTAAAGGCTCGTTAACTGCCTTCAAATCCTCTAATGTGAAGAGTCTACCTGGAGCTCCCAGCAAAACTGGATCTATGTGATGAAGTACCTTTATTGCATCCTTCTCATGAATCTCCAGATGACAAAGAGGATGGTAAGCTATCTTTTTAGTTCCTGTCGCATCAGACCACATACGAGTGGCAATTTGCTGAGCCATTGTACCAGTTGGGAAAAATACAGCCTTTTCCTTACCCAAAAACTCAGCTATCTCAGCTTCAAAATCATTAATGAGCTTTCCTGTGCCATAGGTATCAGCATCTGTCATTGGATCTATATCCTTAAAGGCATCTAATAGCATCCCAATATTTCTCGCTCCGTTACCCGCTAGCTTGTACTTGGCCTCTTTGGCAATTTCTATGTATGATTTTGACAATTTTATTCCCCCTTAAAGTCATTACTCATATTATAGCATTAAGCTTTTAAGGAGGCTATGTTAGCTTATATAAAAGCCATGAGTGACATCAGATATTCTGTATGTACTCACGGCTTAAAAGCTGCTGCTTAACCAAGGCCTTTGTTGTCTTTGGTGTCAGCAGCTTTAAAAATTTTCTCATACTCCTGCTCCTGGAATTCGAACTTATCAAATAGCTCTCTGGAGTATTCTTCATGATGTTTATTTCTATACCGACTGCTTACTAGATATTTTAGTATATTCATAAAATCTCTCCTTTGTTTGTGTAGTATATTGTATCCCTGTTGCTATGTATTATTCGTAAAACATATGAATTTGAAAATAACAAACGATTTCAAGGGTTTAAATGGAGGGGTAGAAATAAATGCCCTTACAGGTGAGTTAGGCTTTCCAGTTTTTGCTGATTAATTCCAAGGAGCTTTATTTGTTAAGCTCCGAAACAAATACTAACCTTACATTATTCTCATCGAAGTAGGGGAGCATTTCAGTTATAGCTTCTGCCGTAACCTTGCCTCCTTCGATACCCACATGGCCAATTGCTATAGCATGGCCTTTTTTTTGTGCTATTTTGCAGGCTTCAATTAAACGGTTCTTCACAAAATCCTTAGACTGCTGACCATCTAAAAAGACATCTCTTTCATAGCAAAGCACACCTTTTTCCTCAGCAATTTTCTTTGCCAACCTATGACTTGCAGTCATGCTGTCAACAAAATAATAACTATTTTCCGTCATTACCTTCATTATGCCTGTAATTATAGGTTCTTCGCCACTGGCCTTTGAGCCCATATGTATATTTGCCCCAATTGCGTGGGGAACACTTTCTAAAGCTTCTCTCACTATCCTTTCTACGGTAGGGCTATCCATTCCGGAAAGTATGGGATTTGGACCTAGCCAGCTTTTTTTGCCCTTATATGGCTCCATGGGTAGGTGGACTATTACCTCGTAGCCCTTCTCAAATGCAGCTTTAGCATCTGCTTGAGAATGCTCGACAAATGGCATTACTGCAAAGGTTATATGTCTGTTGATTGACATGAGTTCCTTCACGCCTGCTCTATCCGAGCCAAAGTCATCAATAATTATTGCAAGCTTTGAATATGTACTTGGGCGTTGACTGACACTGTTGTGCAAGTGTTTCGATAGTGTGGAAATATTTTCACTAAAAGTACTGCTGCTTGGATAGTACCTTATCAGTGCCAATAGTATAAAAGCCAGTATATGTATAAGAATCATTACTGCGATTGCTTTCTTCCTTGGAATAGCTACTATGTATAAGCTTTTCATACGATACCTCCAAAGATATTTGCTATTGTATTATATATGTACACAGCTAATTGTTTATGAGAATCTATTGTTGTATAAATCTCTCTGAACGAGGCTTATACCTCGCAGTTCGCATATTTTTTTTTATGATGATTGGATAATGTTGTTATATTATATAGTTACGGCTAAGCGCTGTGTGAGTTAAGCTTATATGCGGCAGTTTGATTACTGTGCGGTGCATCTGATCTATGATCCTATGTATGCCTAAGTTTAGCTAGATGAACTGATGTGTGAAGGTTCGAATCCTTCCTCAAACCAAACGGTTTGTGAAGCTCATAGGTAGAGCAATCAGATATGGAAACACCTAAAGGTGTGAGGTTCAAATCCTCTCTTGATTACCCTGTCTAGGTGATTTGTAAGTTAGTAGCTGTTTAGGTGGTCTTGCTAAAGCAGTATCTTGCTAAAGCAAGCGGCATTGGCTTTGTGCATGAAAGGATACCGTATGCATCATGCTTCAGCCCAGGGGCTAAGGGTCTCCCGGCTGATCTAAGGCATACTTAATTTGTGCCCGCCTGGAGCTGCTATGAGACTTCTGAGCAGCTATCGTAAAGTATGCACTTTTAGTGCTTATAATATAAAAGAGGTGATATTTTATGAAGTACATAGTAAATACCCATGAGATTGGATTGCTGTTCAAAAACAACAGCTTTATCAAGGCCTTGCCTCCAAAAACCTATAATACTATGCCCTTTTCAAATGAAAGAATAATAGCTATAGATATGACTAAGAAGTTTGAACCAGGCTTTGATATATCCTTGCTTCTAAGGGACGAGTATTTGGCAAGCAAGCTTGATGTAATTAGCCTTAAGGATAATGAGATAGCTCTTCACTATGTGGATGGCAACTTCTCTGATATACT
>CALJSV010000087.1 GCA_937976095.1 uncultured Clostridia bacterium
AGCTATTATTCAATTCAAATACCTTGATATTTTTACTTCTGAATTTATTGGTGGCACTGTCTCTTATAACTCTTATAGTTGTTGCTCCGCTACCCGCCAGGATAATTTGTGCGCTACTCACGGCCTTGGTTTTTAACATAATTTTTATCAGATATATTTCAAAAAAGGCCCTCGAAAGCAAGGAAAAGGATGATTTGGTTAGAATAGCAAATGGTGAAAATATTCTTACTAACGAAAAAACATCACCCCTTGTTATAGAGCTTAATAAAAATACCACTGACTTAAACAGATCGCTTATAATATCATCCTGCAGTGTGCTTAAGCTTATGAAAAAGCTTAAAGCTGAGGCTGAGCAGCTTAGCTCTGTTACTTCTGAAATATCAAGCTCAATTGGCAGTGTAGCCTCAGATATGGATGGGCAGAAAGTCAAGGTATTGAACGTAAGAAATGAGCTTTCAGCAATAATGCAGCAAATAGAATTTCAGGATGAAAACGTAAGAATTGCACTAAATGCTAATTTTGATACAGAGAAAGCCGTGTTAAACTCAAAGCAGACAAAGGATGATTTGGAAAAGCAGATAAATACAATAAATATATCCATAGACGAGCTATTAAAAATATCCGAGGAGCTTGATAAAAAATCCAGCAACATAAATACAGTCGTCGATACCATAACCTCAATAGCAGATCAAACAAATATGCTGGCCTTAAATGCTTCTATAGAGGCAGCTAGGGCGGGCGAAGCCGGAAAGGGCTTTGCCGTCGTAGCTAACGAAGTAAGGAAGCTGGCTGAGGAAGCAAGAAAATCCGGTAACGAGATAATATCAATAACCACAGCGCTAAAAAATGATATAGGAAGCTCTCATGAAAAAATTGAAGAAGTAAAGAAAAATATAGTTGAAGGAAATAGAGCAGTTGAAGAAACTAAGCTTTCACTTGACTCTATCAGTAATGCTACAGGAAGCCTAAGAGAAGCCTTTAATAAGATCACTACTGTAAGTGGGGCTATTTCAGAGGGTATTAGAAAAACTTCAAAGGTTGTTGAACCGCTAGCTCTGATAGCAGAAAAGACTGTTGAATTCACTGACGAAGTGAGTGCTTCATCCCAAGGAATGGTTGATTCACTTACAATCGTTACCGGTGAAATTGAAGAATTAAGTAAAGTTAGTAACGAGCTGCAATCCAAGGTCTCAACAAGAACCATAATGGACAGCGATATGCTGAATCTTGGTAAACGCTTCCAACAGCTTGATCTTTCAAGGAATATTACACAGGACGATATTACAGACATAGCCAAGGAGTTGAACTGTGATTCAGCCTCAATATCGGATGAGAACGGGGTTCTTATGATTTCATCCTCAGTTTCAGATATAGGTTTTGACCTATGTGCATATAGCGAGAACGATAGATTTATACTGGAAGGGAAGCTGGATTTTGCTGCTACTCCTCTTATAGCGACAGAAAAGACAAATACCTTTGCTAAGCTTATCACATTCCCAAGGCTTAAGCAAAAAGGCATATTACAAATAGGCTTTAATATTGAAAGATTTATGAAATAAAAAATATAAACATCCTCTTTAAAAGGGGATGTTTATATTTTTTGGCTTCATCCTATGCCTAATTATTTATTTACAACATTTGTTGGATTACCCTCTATAAAGCCCTTTAGGTTGCTCACTGCTATATCCATCAGCCTTTTCCTTGATTCTTTCGGAGCCCATGCTATGTGCGGTGTGATTATGCAGTTTTTTGCTGTTAAAAGTGGATTGGAGTCTTTAATAGGTTCTACTGATACAACATCGACTGCCGCCCCTGAGAGCTTACCTGAGTTTAGTGCTTCTGCAAGGTCCTGCTCAACTATAAGTGGTCCTCTTGAAGTATTAATAAGCATTGCTCCGCTCTTCATCTTCCCAATACTTGCTTTATTAATAATACCTTCTGTAGCAGGAGTAAGAGGGCAGTGCAGCGATATGACATCCGAATTGGCAAGCAACACGTCCAGTTCCACATGCTGCAGCATGTTGTCATTTGCCTCAGTTCTTCCTCTTCTGCTATAAGCCAACACCTTCATTCCAAATGCTTGCGCCAGCCTTGCTGTAGCCTGACCTATTCTGCCAAAGCCGATAATCCCTATAGTTTTACCTGCAAGCTCAATCAATGGGTAATTCCAGTAGCAAAAATCCTGATTACTTGCCCAGTCACCCGCTCTTACAGATCTGGAATGCTCTCCTACGTGATGACATAGCTCTAAAAGAAGCGCTATAGAAAACTGGGCAACTGCATCAGTTCCGTAAGTAGGAATATTAGTTACAGTTATTCCTCTTTCCCTTGCCGTTTCAATATCAACCACATTGTAGCCGGTAGCCAGCACTCCAACATACTTAATAGCAGTGCATGCTTCGAACACTTCTGCTGTCAAGGGTGTTTTATTTGTATATACAATCTCAGAGTCCCCAATTCTTTCTACGATTTTGTCAGTGGGGGTTCTATCATATACAACAATTTCACCAAATTTACCAAAGTCAGACCAATCCAAATCACCCGGATTAAGTGTATATCCATCAAGTACAACGATTTTCATAGTTCACCTCCATATTTGCCCTAATATTTCTTAATTACGCTCCGTTAGGAGCTCTAGTTAGAATAAATTCCAATAGCTTAGTATTCCTAACAATCCAAAAACTGCTAATGTAAATGTAGTGTAATGGATTTTGCCGGAGCTTTTCCAAAAATTCTTCCACCATGCCAATACTGTAAACAGTAAAAGCAAGCTGCTAAATGCCCATATGAAGCTTGGCGCGTAGCTGAGTAATGGCAGTACCTGTTCAGGAATATAGGCGTCCTTGGGTAATTGATACACAGGGTCGTTATCTCCTGATAGAAGAACACTCACAGACAAAACTAAAATTGCAATACCAGTGCAAATACTCACCCACTGTGCTGCACTAGCCAGGCTTGCTCCTTGAATATTTCTGCGTTTGATTAGATTTATGAGATTTTTAAGCAGCCAATATATAAGTGAGCCCACTATAGTTAACAGCGTGACAAACAAAGCTGGTACCGCAAAACCCATCGTTGCATAAAATGGAGCTTTTGAATATGTCATAGGTCCATCTGTAGTTAGCATTATTCTTCCACCAGAGTCCTCTGTAAATACAATTCTATGAAATGGACCGAAGTAGTCTTGAGTCCTGCCTTCTCTTAGATTTTGGTATACTCCTTGTTCAATTTCAACAAACTTATTTGCTTCTCCAAGATTAGTTACAAGTAAATATCCATCCTTATCCACATCAACAGTAATTATGCCAATAAACAGACTATTGCTTTTTTCTGCTGTAGTAAGACTCTTTCTGTTCATCTGGTATTCACCTTTATATTTTATGGCATTTTTTTTGCTGCCTACACCAGATATTACCTCGGATAATTTACTCGCTGGGTAGTAATAGTCCATAAACTCTTGAAAAACCTCAGAATGAATTAAGTGGCTCTCCCCGCTATAGGTCATAAATATGCCTATATTTTCTTCTGGTATTAAATAAAGTCCCGTACTATAAAGCATAGTACCACCACCGTGGAAAACAGTACGTTTGCCATTAAAGCTTCCCTCCATAAAACCTAATGTCATTCCTCCGAGTGAAGGGTGATGGGTAAAGTGCTGAGTGTGCATTTTTGCAAGAGTTTCTTCCTTCAGTATCCTTTTACCATTGTACATACCGCCATTCAGGTTGGCTAACATAAATTTAGCCATATCACTTCCAGTGCTGCTCATGCTTCCTGCTGGCGTGGGTAATATATATTCAAATTCTCCTTCAACATATGTTCCGTCAATAAACCTATAGGGTTTAGCTATGTCTGATGATAATTCTGATGTCAGCGGCTGCTGAAATGTACTTTTACCCATCTCCAATGGGCGGAAGATATTTTTATCAACATATTCCATAAAGGGTATTCCTGAAACCCGCTCCACTATATACCCAGCTAATGCAGTACCATAATTTGAATACGCAGCAACTTCACCAGCAGGAAATATTCTTAAAGGCATATATTTCTTTATATACTCATCTAGGGGAAGGAGCTCATCTGCTTTCAGCCTAAAAAGCATATTCGGATAATCCTCAAAGCCTGGCGTGTGAGTCAGCAAATGCGTTAGGGTTATTGGCGCTGCAGTGTCTCTATTTGGAGAAGTTATAACTCTGTCTGGTATATTAAAATCCAGGTACTTGTTTACATCCTCATTCAGATCCAGCTTGCCACTTTCTACAAGCTGCATTACCGCAGTCCATGTGACTAGTTTCGATGTAGAGCCAATCCGAAAAAGAGTGGTATCAGCATCAACGGGAGCATTAGTACCAGTATCTGCTATACCGAAGCCCTTGCTGTATATGACCTTTCCATCCTTTACAATAGATACTGCTGCATTAGGAATATGATAGTTTTCCAGCTTTGTGTTTATTATTCTATCAAGAAAAGCTGTTAATTCTCCCTCTGGATTACTTATTGCATACGCAGGAGCTGTAATTAGGTTCAATGCCGTAAGTATCACCAGGCTTATAGATAGTAAGTATCTCATTATTTTCATCACTCTATTACCTCACTTTATCTAGTATTTCAAATCTCTTTTTCTTATCCTGGCAGACATAATTACATCATCGGCTGTACTTAGCAAAATATCCTTCAGTTCTTGCTTTCCATAATTATTAGGAAGTAATCCATTGGCTACCATTACGGAAAGTCCTATTTGAAAAATCCTCATCTTTAATAGAATTTCCTTTAATTCCTTCTCGGTAAAGCCTTCCAGCTCAGGGTCATTTTTCATTTCTTGTATTAATATCGGTGCCATTTTTTCATCATAATCCTTCATGTGGTCATTGTTTCTCAAAACGATATCTCTAAAAATCGCACTATATTCCTTAGCAAATCGAAGGCTTGCCATACCAATATCAAAAAATGGATTACCTGTGTTCTCCTCTTTTAAAAGCTGCTGACTAATATTTATGACTCTTTCTATTAATGCCTTAGTAAGCTCACTTGTGTCCTGGAAATTTACATAAATAGGTGCTACAGAACTACCAAGCTTCTCTGCAATTTTTCTCATGGTTATATTATCAAGTCCTTCTATCTGCGCAATTTCAAATGCCGCATCTATTACCTGCTCCTTTGTAAACTTAGCCTTTGGCCCCATAGGAGTTCCTCCTTATTATAACATATATTATATAACATGCGTTATATAATATATGTTATAATATTCCTTCACATTTTGCAAGCAGTTTTTTAGAATCGTTTTAGCTATCTATCTATAGCATGAGCTATTCTTATAATTGTTTGAAAGGCAGCACTAGGACTTGCTTGCTGGTTTGTGGTGCCGGTAATATATATATCCATGTCCGGTACATAGAACGATACTGAGCCTGTTGATCCACAGTGCCCTATCATGTCTGGCACTGCCTTAAACGGCGAAAGATATCTTGGCATATAAAATTTCTGTATCCCAATACCGTACTTAAACGGAAAGAAAATATTTCGCCATTTTTCAAGCTCTATAAGCTTCTCCTTAGGGTAGAAATATCCATCAAAAAATGCCTTTAAGAATTTCATCTGATCTTGAGCTGTTGAGATTATATCATTTTGAGTAGAGGTAATAAACTTGCTTATGTTTCTTCTTTCACCCTTATAGTATGGGAATACATATGAATCATCATTAGGATCTGTGCACACATAGGTTCTATCCATACCAAGCTCAGCAAACATCTTATTAAGAACAGCTTCAATTGGAGCTCCTGTAATATTTTCTATTACGAGATTCAATAGCTGATGGTTTGTGTCTATGTACCTTGCCTTATCACCCTCTCCAGGAGGAAACCATGCCTTCATGGATTTTACCCTTTCAATAACTTTATCTACAGGCCAGGAGCTGTCAATCCCAGCTTCCAGCTCTTCCAAAACAGAGCTTCCGGCTTCTGTCTTATCTGCCAGATAGCAGGGCAAGCCTGAAGTATGTGAAAGCAGATGCATGATAGTAATGCTATCAGAATAATCCTTGCCACCATATATATGAAGTCTTTCGTGTACAAATCTAGCTAATTTATCACCAAAGGATAATCTGCCCTCGCTAATTAACTTTAGAATAACAGACGAAACAACCAGCTTGTTTATGCTGGCAATATAAAAAGAGCTGTCTTCGCTCATATCCCCTGAAGCCCCACACCAGCTTTGCTTGCCATCTCCTGTTGAAACATTGAAAACAGCACCATGTATGTACTTTTTGTTAGTACTCGCTTTTACTATTTTATTAAGTTTAGCTTTTTCTAAATTAATCATTTTAACCTCCCTAGATAGCTTACATACAAAAATCAGAGCCTTTATATAAATATATCAAAGTTATGCCGTCAGTCAAACATGTATTTGTTAATAACAAAAAAGTCGTTGCTTAAGCTACTAAGCAACGACTTCGTCTTCACACAAGTTAGTATTTTGATTTGATGCAATACAGTCTGATAATTCTTTCAGTTGTCCTTTGAAGAAGTACTTTGCTATTTTCAATAGCAGTCTCCAGGCTCATTGGTTTTTCCATAATTGAAAATATGGAACTAAACCCATTGTCATATAATACTTCATCACCTTCGCCTATACCCCCGGCTATGGCAACCACAGGGATTTT
This sequence comes from uncultured Clostridia bacterium, assembly GCA_937976095.1. Classification (GTDB taxonomy): domain Bacteria; phylum Bacillota; class Clostridia; order Lutisporales; family Lutisporaceae; genus CALGKJ01. The sequence continues at coordinate 6,659 of CALJSV010000087.1, forward strand.
GTACTTAGCTGCTAATTTTGCAACGCCATATGGTGTCTTACCATACATAGTTTGGTGATCTATCATGCCTTCCCCTGTAATAACAAGGTCAGCATCACGGAGTTTTTCTTCCAGACCTGTTGTCTCTATTACGATGTCAATACCTCTCATAAGCTTTGCATTAAGAAATGCAAGCAATCCCGCTCCTAAGCCACCTGCTGCTCCTGCACCAGAAATATGTATTATTGATTTGGAAAAGTATTTCTCCAGCATTTCGCCATAGCTTCTTAGGTTTTTGTCCAAAATATCCACCATTGCTTTATTTGCTCCTTTTTGTGGCCCATACACAAAGGAAGCTCCCTCCGAACCTGCAAGGGGATTTGAAACATCACATGCTGCAATTAACGAGCACTCACTAATCCTTTTATCAAGGGCGCGTGCATCAATGCTTCTAAGTCTGCCTAGTGCTCCTCCGCCAGGTCCTATTTCCTTACCTTCTTCATCTAGAAATCTAACACCCAGAGCAGAAGCCATGCCTGCACCTCCATCGTTTGTTGCACTTCCCCCAATGCCCATGATTATACTTCTGCAGCCCATCTCCAGTGCATGCTTTATTAGCTGCCCGGTTCCATAGGTAGTAGTAAGCATTGGGTTTTTTTCACCTTCTTTAAGGAGTGGAAGTCCTGATGCTGCTGCCATTTCAATAACTGCTGTTTTGCCGTCTCCCAGTATTCCATAGAAGGCTTCTACTTCTCTACACAGGGGGTCAAGGGCGTTTAGCTTTATAAGTGTTCCATTCGTAGCATCAACCAGTGATTGTACAGTTCCTTCTCCTCCATCAGCCATAGGAACCTTAACAATTTCCGCATCCTTTAGTACTCTTCTTATGCCGAGCTCTATCGCATCTGATGCTTCCTTTGCTGAAAGACTACCCTTAAATGAATCGGGGGCTACTACTATTTTCATACTCAAAACCACCTAACCAAAATCGCTAATATAAGTATATAGTATTATTAGGATAAATTATACGCTTTAGTATACAACGCTTACTATAAACTAAGCGTCTTACTAATATATAAGGCACTGAGCAAAAAGCTTCTCATACCCTTCCGAAGCACCCAGCTCCATGTAGCTTATTTTCTCAGCCAGCTCTTCCATTTCCTTTTTTGCGTCCTCGGACATCAGTGCCATATATGCACCTGTTTTAGAGGTGTTTCCGACATATACAAGCTTATCCTTAACCTCGGCAGGCAGGATTCCAGTTCCTATTAAGCTGTCCGCTGGCAGATGCGCACCGAACTGACCTGCTATCATAACCTTTTCAAGTTGATTCATATCAATTCCTGCAGAATTCAGCAGAGCAGTAAAGCCGGATAGAATTGCTCCTTTTGCCAATTGTACTTGTCGGAGGTCTCCTTGTGTTATTAGAAGAGGCTTTTGACCCTCCACAAGAACAAATTCCCGCTTTGTTCCATTTAATTGCAGCATATTGTATCGATAGTCTGATTGTTCCAGTTGATCCTTTTTGATAAAGGAGCCATCCTTTCTAACCAAGCCTATGCGGATCAACTCCTTCACAGCGGCCAATATACCGCTTCCACATATGCCTATTGGCGCTATGTCCCCTATAACCTTAAGCTGGACTCCTTCCTCCAGTATTTCTATATCCTCAATTGCCCCTTCTGCAGCCTTCATGCCTGAACTGATATTCATTCCCTCTAAGGCTGGTCCTGCAGCGCAAGAGCAAGAAAAGAGCTTGCCGCTCTTAGAAAGGACTATCTCTCCGTTTGTTCCAATATCGATAAATAGCGTATTACTCTTACTTTCATGCAGCTTACAGACATATGCCCCAGCCACTATATCAGCCCCAATGTATGCCGACACTGAGGGTAGACAATAAAGCCTTCCAGACTTAGCTATTTTGATGCCTATTTCTTCTGCCAGTGTATTTTTTGCTCTAACAAAGGCTGGTGCGTATGGTGATCTGCCTATAGAAGCAGCAGCAACTCCCATTAGAAAGTGCAGCATAGTGCAATTTGCTGCAACGGCAACTTCATATATATGGTTTCTATCTATATGCGCCTGAGCACATACTTCTTCAATCATTTGGTTAAGCACTGCAACAATTTCGTTCTGAAGCTCGAGCCTTGACTCTTCGGGATTTTCTATTGAGTAAGTTATCCTAGTCAAAACATCAAGACCGTACTTTTTCTGGGGATTAAGTAAAGAAGCAGTTGTAAGCTCATTACCAGTCTTAAGATCCACCAAGGCTGCTACGACAGTTGTAGTTCCTATATCAACAGCTACTCCATATAGCTTGTCTGTAGTATCCCCTGCCTCCAAGGCTATAAGCTCACCGCCACAATAAACTGCTGTATTTATCCCATATGATAGCTCCTGCTGCAGCAAGCTCCAGTCAAAATGCCTAACCTCAGCAGCTTTACATATAGCATCTTCCAAAGGAGTTTGGTTATCAAGGGTTGGCTTCTTTAAGTCAATAATCCTTTTCTTTATTGAGGGATTATATCGAAAGCTGGGCACATAACCTTTTGTTAGTATTTTGTGCTCCGTTTCCTTTTGAAGAACTTCTATCGTAATATCTTCTGTTGGCACAACAAGGCAAGAAAGTCTATAGCCTTCAGCTAACTCCTCCGCTTTAAGAAATCTTTGTTCTGTCTCTGTTATTGGCAGCTCGCCATGAAGAAGCTTCACCTTGCATTTCCCGCAGGTTCCTTTTCCATTACAAGGGTTATCAACAAACACTTTATTTTCCAATAGCAGCTGAAGCAGATCCTTACCCTCTTCAGCCTCTATGCTCGTGTTGCTGCTCTTTACAAAAATTCTTGGCATGGCTATATCTCCTCTTTTAAGGCTTCCAGCATTGATCTGACATTTCTGATAGGGGATTTCATACCAAGACCACATGCAGGCGAAAGGATGTCCGCTCCGTCATCAACACATTTTTTAGTTAACTCCCTAACCTTTTGGGGGTCACCGAACTCAATTGCATATGTGCTTACATTTCCCATTAGAATTCTATCCTCAAGCTTTGCTCTTGCTTCCTTCATGTTAACAATAGAATCAAAGCTTAATACATCGCTGTTTAGCTTGTTTACTTCTTCATATACCTTATTCATGCCGCCGCATATATGGACAATGGTGCCCTTGTTTTCTCTTTTTATACTATCTATAACTTTATTGATATACTTTACTGCAAATTCATCAAAAAGCTTAGGCCCCAAAACTTCTCCTGTGCCACTGGGGTCAGATATTGCAATTATATCAGCACCAGCCTCTATTTGCTTTTTTGCAAACAAAATCAGCTGCTCTGCAACAAAATCAATAAACTGGTGAGCTTCCTTGTTCATCTTCCTTAATTCTTTAAAGAATACTACCGGTTCCATTATGGAGCTTGCTGTGCTAATTGGTCCGGTTATGTTACCTACGATTGGCACGCTGCTCCCCTTTGATTTCAGAAGCTTTATAGCATCAATAACTACCTTCGCTCTCCCATGCTCAAAGCTCATCTTAGGAAGGCTTTCCCATTCTCTTACTGAGCTTATAGCGTACTCTACTACATGTGGCTCATGGATGCTTGTGCCCATATCTACCTTAGCTCCAAAATCCTCAGCCTCAATGGTCATGCAAAATGGGACGCCATAGTTTTCAAAGCACCCCTTCTCATATACTGCTATAGCCAGGCTAGCCATCTTCTCTGCACTTGTATGCGCTTCTGTAAAATCTATATCAACTTCGCGAGTAAGCTCTTCAGTCACCATATTCATCATTCCGCCTGGACAAATGCATGGCGGCCTATCAACCTTTTCTTTTTTTAGTGCTTTACTCAGCCTTTCTATTGGTGTCAGCATAAACTCAACCCCTTAAGCTATATTAAGCAGGCTTTTTACTAGTTTTACAGCCTCTACTGCATTATGAGAATAACCATCTGCACCTATGGTATCAGCAAATTTCTTTGAAATAGGCCCGCCACCTATTACAACCTTAACCTGTTCTCTGATACCTGCTTCCTTTAAAAGCTCAACTACTGTGCTCATTCCAGGCATAGTCGTTGTCATTAAGGTTGACAAACAAACAAACGAAGCGCTTACTTCCCTAGCCTTTTCTACAAAGCTGTTTAAAGGCACATCTCTACCCAAATCAAACATTTCAAACCCGGCAGTTTCCAGCATTATTTTAACAAGGTTTTTGCCTATATCATGAGTATCACCTTCTACAACTCCAATTACCCCTCTTGGCTTTATCTTCTCAGCTTCACTGCTAGGAAGATGTGGTCTTAAAACTGCTAAGCCTTCATACATAGCATCCGAGCACAGTAATATATCAGTGACAAAGTATTCTTCATCCTCATATAGCTGGCTTGCACGGTTCATTCCATCCACCAGACCATTCATTATACCTTCAAGAGCAGGATATCCAGCCTCAACATACTCTTTACAGGTCTCAATTACCGCCTCTTCTTCCATATCTACAACACCATCAGATAGTCTTTTTAATAATTCAGCTTTTAAAACTGTCATTTTTTTCCCTCCAATTTATCTATAAATCTATTTATTATTATAAGAAGTTGTTAGGATCTAATGGCCACTTGCCGTATTTTCTTACAGAAGCCATAAACTGGTCAATGTTCTCTAGTGGTATGTTTCCTGAAAGGTCACAGCCGGATGCTACAATATAACCATTTGGACTATCGTAGGCTTTTTGCAAGCAGGTCTTAACTGCCATGTCTACATCCTCAGGCTTTCCAAGATACATGATCTCTACCGGGTCTACATTGCCAAGTATAGGCACCTTGCTGCCCGCTATTTTCTTTGTATATTCCAGATCTACTCTGTTATCTATACTCAACATGTCACAGCCTGATTGTACCATATCTCCAACTATGGAGGTTGTATCACCACATATATGATAGCAGACCATTCCTTTTGCTTCGTGTATATCCTTCATCAGATCAATTGTGTATGGCAAAACAAATTCCAGGTACTGGTTTCTGTGAAGTATAGTCCCTGATGCTATGGGATCACAAAGTAGTATTACGGCTCCAGCCTTAATGAACTCTCTATAAACCATTTTCAGCCCTTCATTACAGAACTTTATCAGTTGATGAAGCTTTTCAGGGTTTTTTCTGGTTGCCCTTAAAAGATTTTCTGTTCTATATATACTGGCTGCCGCTGTAAATGGTCCAGAAATCAGTACTCCTGTAGGAGCCTCCTTGCCTACCATATCTATTAAAATCTTTGTTGCTTCTAGATGCAATTGAAACTTCTTATCGTTTTTTAGTTCAAGCCTCGACATATCCAGTTGATTTACATTGTTTATATCCTCTAATGCGTATTTTATAATTGCCGGTACTGCATCCTCCGGATCAGTTAGTACACTACCTAGTGCAGCACCTACCCCATGAAGCCCATACTCAGTAATTGTTAAGTCATTTCCAAACCTTTCATAGCAAGCAGCCTGTGCCCTTGCTTCATTTAGCGCAGTACTTCTCTTCTCCTTATGCGTCATCCCTAATGCCATACCAGACATCGAACAAACAACCGGCATCGCCAGTATTCTATCCATAGGACTCCCAGTCATAAAAGCTGCTAGTCTTTCATTTGGTGTCATTTGATCGTTTTTATGCATCTGTATTCCTCCAATACTTATATTAAATAATTGTCTTATAGCAATGTAATTGTCTTTATTATTCCGTCTTTTAGCATATACCCATGGTTTTTTATGCACATTTGCCCAACAAGCTTTGCCTTGCCAATGGTCTTGACACAGGCCTCTGAGTAGCTTAGTGACTCACCTAAGCTTATATCCTTCCACTCAGCC
>CALJSV010000088.1 GCA_937976095.1 uncultured Clostridia bacterium
GAATATCATGAAGATACTCTCCCAAATACTCAAAAACATGAACTCATCATACTTCCTTTGAGGGCTGTGTTATAACTTCTTTGCTCTTATCTGAGGTTTTTGTAGTAGTGCCAAAGGAAAACTTAATAACATCTTTGGGGCAAATATTCTTACATTCCCCGCATAAAATACACTCGCTGTGGGTAATTGAACCGTTGCTCACCAGCTTGCTTACTTCCAGACTCATAACACATTGCTTGTCACACTGCCTGCAGTTTATGCACTCGCTGCTATCTGTCTTAAGATGAAGGGCAGGTATATTAAGAAGTTTCCTTACCTTTTCTCCTATTATCATAAATGGAGCCATCCAGCAAACATAATGGCAAAACGCTCTCTTGCCGGCAGATATTGAGATTATTACAATAAGTCCCACTACAGAATAATAAATGATATACATCCACGGCTCAGATATGGAAATCCCATAAAAGGTATTATAAAGTGGGTCTATTTTATAGAATCCCTTATTAAGAATAGACATAACAATAAGAAGAGTCAGCCATGGAGTCCACCATATAAACTTAAGCCAGCTTAGTTTGGTGCTTTTTTGTCTTTTATTATTTACCGCAAAGCATATCTCCCCTAGGCCGCCTCCCGGGCAGGCCCAGCTGCAAAACAGTCTTCCAAACAGTAGTGAAAAGAGAAAAAGTGACGTAAATAATATAAGACTTCCACTAAAAACTCTTTCTATAACTGAACCAATTGGAACTACAGGTGATAAATAAAAAATGGTTATCGGAAACAGAAGAAAAGAAGTAATAATAAAAGCTTTTCTAACCGCTTGACGCTTCTTGCCCACAAAAATTCCCCCAGAGTTTTATTTGCATATACTACAATAATACTACCAGTTGATTCTTACTACAACTTAAATAAGTACTGGGGGTATTTATGGAACGTTGCTATGCTTACACTATTTCTTTGAACTCTTCAAAGCCATAGGCAGCTGCATACTCATTGTATACTCCGCTGCACATTTCGAATTCCTTGCATGTCTTGCAGCTGCTGGACTTAGTTCTTGTCTGCGTAGACATGAACTCACTGTAGTCGTTCATTATAAAGCTTTTATAGAGCAGCTTAAATTTATTCTCTTCCCAATCTATCATATATCTGGACTTGTCTCCAAGCACACAGCTTGTATAGCCCTCCAAGGTAACCTTTACATTTCTTCTTACACATGCCTCAACTGCCTTTTCGACGTACGGTATAGCATCCTGGATTCTAGGAACAACCAATCCGAAGTTCTTTAAGCAATTTCCCGCCGTATGCAGATTTGATATATTTACATGTGATACTCCCAAATCCATGGAATAGTTCACTATGTCAACCAGCTGCTCAAGGTTTTGCTGACATACACAGGTGTTTGTCCTGACCTTAATGCCAAGCTTAACCGCATTCTTGATACCTTCAACGGCCTCTTCGAAGCTGTTTGGTACACTTGTAAAGTAGTCATGAAGCTCCGGAGTGTTGCCGTGTAGTGATACTACAAACAGGCTGGCTCCGTTTTCTACAGCTTTTTTTGCAAATTCAATATCCCTCAGGGTTCTTCCATTTGTTTGCACCGATATTGCTTTATAGCCGTTTTCCTTTATCATTGCAAGTATGTCCAAAAACTCAGGCACAATAGTAGGCTCTCCTCCATGTATGTTTACTGCCTCATAGCCCTTATCCTTGTTGGCTGCAAGAAACTCATAAACCATTTTTTTATTTACCTTTTCAGGTGTACCGGTATGTGATCCAACAACACAAAATATGCAAGAGTTATTACAGGTATCTGTCAGGTGTACACTTAGACTCTTCATTTTCTAACCTCCATCATTTTAAATTAATCTGTTGTGCTTGCTGATATCAAACAATGATGTTCCAAGGCTTAGAAGCTGTATGCTTGCTATAGGTCGCACCAAGGCAGCAATGACTCTAGGGTAGGACAATTGGTGCGACTATTCTTTCGCATCGCAAACAGCTTCTAAGCCTCTTCACAGATTGTTTCATACCAGCAAGCACAACGAGTTAAATTAACTCCAGTCTATCGCTGTATATTCTACAGCCCTTCAAGCACTTAAAGCCAGTCAAAAACTTCTTATAGGCCTCGCCTTCGATTATCTCCTCAAAGCTGTTTTCAAAAATATTGCCTACCACGTACTTTGTATTAACAGCCTGACAGCATGGGAAAACCTCTCCATCAAGGTTTATATAATGAACCAGCTGCCCCCAGCTCATGCATTTAAAGTGAGTTGAGTTATCCACAAAGACTACTCTGTTTCTCTTTGCTATATTCTTAGCCTCCTCCAGAGCCTTCTTTACTACTTCGCTGTCCTGACTTTTGTCTCTTCTTATATCCAGAGTATAGCTTACCGCACTCAGATTGTGCTTAACTGCAAACTCTGCAATGCTAGGAAGGAGCTGATAGGTCTCATCTGTTACAGTACAGTTTATCATCCTCGTAAAGCCCCTTGCGTTCTGCAGGTTGAATATAAGGTTATCCCAATTATAGGTAGGAGCGATCTTTTTCATACCTTCCTCAGAAGGTGAATCAACCGAGAATATTAGCACTTCTATACAACCGCTTTTGTTTAGCCGCTCATAGTTTATTTTTACAGTACCACTTGTTATTAAGACCACCTTTTTATCCTTTAAAATATCCAATATCTCATAAAGATGCGGATACACAAAAGGCTCACCTATGCCGCAAATTACAACCCGTTCAAACTCCCCTACTCTGCCCAGAAGCCTTTGTGCATCCTCGAAGCTTAACTGCTTGTCCCTTCTTTCGTTAAGCTTTCTTGTGCAGTAGACACAATCAAGTGGGCAGTAGGTGGTCAGCTCTATTCCAATGGTATTTGTTTTTTTGTTTATACTGCTTATTACTAAGCCTTGAAGAGCTTCACTGTCTAATGCTTGCATATAATTCACCACTTTCAATTTTTCCCATTCTCATCATAAAGCAGGTTTCACATAAGCTGCCCTTCCTAAACTCCATGTATTTCTCTGAATTCCACAAATTATCAAAGGAGCTTTCCAGAAGGTTTCCTACTATATAATTGCTATGTAATGCAAAGCCGCAGGGAAAGAGCTCTCCCTTTAGATTTACAAACGGCATTATTGAGTCGATCTGTATACAGCAATATGAGTGAAAGGGATCATCAGTTATTATTTTGTTCTTTTGTGCCGCGTCCCTTGCTCTTTGTATATTTGCAGTTATCTCTGTATAGTTTCTGGCAATAAACTCCTCCTGTCCCCAAGGCAGAGAATAGTGTACAATCTTAAATTTGTGTTCTATAGCAAATTCCATTATTTCAAGCAGATCGTTGTAATTCTTTTCATTTACCGTACAGTTCAGCAATGTCATTACTTTAGGATTTTTTTCTGCAAACCTGTTCATGGCTTTTAGATTATCCAACAATACATCAAACTGATACTTTTCTCCACAGATCGCTTTTATTTTATCCTCTGTCACGGCGTCTATTGAAAATATGATGAGCTTCAGCTTTTTATTGTTGTGAAGCCTCTCAAAGTCTATAGGAAGCATACCGCTTGATATAATTGAGATTGACTTTACCTCTGTTTCGTCTACCATTTGATAAAACTTAGGGTGCATAAAGCTTTCACCGATACCACAATAAACAATATTTGCAAGAGTTCCGCTTTCTGACATACGTTCTGTTATTTTTTTATAGTCTTCTACCATTATATTTTCTCCCTTTCCCGCACGCTCGCAATAGGTGCAGTTAAGTGGGCACTTGGTTGAAGCTTCTATCGAAATGCTTGTTGGGGGTTTATTTAGTAGCCTTAAAGGATTCAACCTTTTTCCTCCCTTCCTTTCACGACCTATAACATGTTTTATGGAGTTATAGATCCAAATGCTTAAATTTAAACTTGTTCATAGAACAGGACTCGCAGTAATTTCCGTTCTTAAATGCTGTCCATGCATCACTTTTTAGTACGTCCTGCATATTGCTTTTTAATACATTCCCTACAACCGATACACCCTTATCATGGGAGCAGCAGGGTCTGACATAACCCTTCAAGGATATAAAAGGTACTATATGACCATTGTATTGGCAATACATAGTATCAGGCAGGTTTATACTTACGGCCTTGTCTGCCGCATGCTTCATAGCTTCTCCCAGCTTGCAGGAAATCACTGTTAAATTATCCCTTACCCATTTAGGATCTGAGGTAGGCAGCAGAAAATTTAGAGCTTGCACATTATAGCGAGCTGCAAAATCAACCATTTCAACCAAGGTGTCCAGATTGTCCTTTCCCAAAACGAAATTGATAGCTACCTGGCACCGCTTGGCTTTGTCCATGTTTTCCAGATTTTTTATTAAGACCTCTGCTTTATAGCCCTTGCAGGACTGCTTCATTGTTTCCTCGTCCGGCCCATCAACAGAAAAGGTGATGCACTGAACATTGTCGCTTTTAAATAGCCTTTCCACATCAAGCAGTATGGTTCCGTTTGAAACCAGCTGCACGCTTCGTTCCTTAGCAATAGCTATAAAATCATATATCTCAGGATGCACAAACTGTTCTCCCATGCCGCACAGTAAAATTGCTGCATCCTTATCAATCCTATCCAATATTTGCTCAAACTGCTCCTTTGATAAAAGACTGCCGCTTATATTCAGCTTTGATCTATAGCAATAGCTGCAATTTAGATTGCAGCGGTCTGTGAGTTCAATCATTATCAGCTTGTAATCAGAAGCTGCTGTGGCTAAATCAAACATAACTGCCTCCTTTATGGTTTATTATAATTTCTTTCAACCTTACCTCCAAAAAGAATTGTTAAAGCTGGTACTTGTATATGAATCACTCAAAGGAAGCCCTCATATCTACAAAGCGCCTCAGGACGCTGGCGGGTTTTTTCTTCTCCTGATTCTGATTTGAAAAGATGGTCTCTGTCATTCTGGCGCAGCTCATGATGCCGGTTTTAGCGTCAGCAGCTATGATCCCATCGTAATAGGAATAGCCCTGCTTCTGAGACTGGGTAGCACTTGTGCCATGCTGACAATCAAAGCTAGCTCCGCTGCAGCGAAACTCAAATACCTTTTGCTGTCTTCCATTGGAAATACCATCTCCAAGATAAGCAGCATATACATCTCCACTGGTAAAATTTGACTCCTTGCCATACAAGCCAACTGACATGTCGCAATGCACCTTAGATAGTGATTTAATGCACACCATTTCACCACAGCCTTTAAAAACCTTTGGGTCAGATAGTATATGTGATATGGTCTGATCCATTCCTATAACATCATAGACGAAGGCATGTACAATGCCTGCAGCAGGAAGCTTTGGAAGCCTTTCAAAAATGCTTTCTACGCTTTCCCATTGATCTTTTATCAGCTGCTTTATCTCATCACCTGCAAGGCGCATTTGGTTCTCTAGCGTAGCTGCATTGAAAAGCACGCTTGTAAACTCCTTGCCTTCTATAAAGCTCCAACGAACCTCTTTGCCGGATCCTACAATGTATTCCATAGAATCTATATTATAGCTTGCTTCCAACACTGCCTTACTTATGGCCTTACCAGGTGTCAGTCTATAGCTACTACGAAGCTCGTTTACAGCTGCGATCCTCCCAGTGCTATCGAGGTTCTCAAGCCTCATATTTAGCCTGTACTTAACCTCACTTGTATTATCTATATTTATTTCCGTTATTTTTGTATCAGTTAAAGCCTCCATACTTACACCATAGCCCTTCCCAGATTGCTTTTATCGATATCAAGCACCTCAATCATGCAATCCATTATCTCATCCGGGGATTGAATATCCTTTAGCTCATCGAGATACAGCTCAAGCCTTTCATTATACTGCCTATAGTAAGCTTCATCATAAAGCACTGTTTCAATGGCCTTTTTTGCTTTACTATAAGAAAAAACCGGAGTCTGCAAAAACAGATCAAAATAGCTGTTGTCCTCCAGCAAAGGCTTCAAAAAGCTACACCAGCCAAATATGCTTGCCTTAAAGGGATATGCGACCTGAATGTCATTAGTGATGCTTTGATACCAATCCGGTAGCTTTTTCAATGTATCTTGAAGGGTAGAAAAGTCAATTATTTTGTCATTTTGGAATACGATTGCCGGTGTTCTCCTTAGTACCGCTCTGCTTAAGGTCACAGACACCAAATTAAACGTAACAAGCAAGTCGCTGGCGTCAATAAGCCTATTGTATTCCTCTGAAGGAATGCCGGTATAATGAATATACCTGATGCTGCTGCCCTTTATAGGCTCTAAGGCTTCCTGCCCTACATGTATAAAGGTGCAGTCGGGACTTACCTCATTGAGATAGTTCATAAGGAGCTTTGACAGATTGCCTATAAAGCCATCAAGCATGGGAAGCCTATGCATGTTTGCATATTCCCAGGAGGATACTGCCAAAAAAACCAGCTTATCCTCCTGCTTCATGCCAAGCCTGTCCTTAACTTGAGCCTTCAGCTTATCCTTTTCAAAATTTATAAAGCTTACTATTTCTTCGTGATTAAAAAGAGAAAACTTCCAAATATTTTGAGCCCTATTATTCATCAAGTTAACAGGTACATCCTGTATACCGAAGTCACATTCCCCAAGCAAGTCACGGCATCTGGTCTTTATGCCTCCATAGTAGTCTACAGCTGTTCTTGTTGATTGATAGTTATATTCATCAAGCCCTATGGTGGGTATTCCCATACTCTTTATTGTATCGAAGCTTATACCTGTCCAGGAGCTGGCGTGATGACAGGTATAAGGATCAGCCAAAAGGATAAAATCCGGCCTGTGTTCAGTTAAAAACTGTAGTATCCTCTTCTTGTTTACCGCTGCTCCGTGCTTAGGCTCTAGGAACAGCTTATAAGTGCTGTTTGGCAGTATTTTTTCATAATGCTTTGGAACTACATATACTACCTCATATTTCTCTGCTGAAAGCTGGCCGGCAAAGCGTGAGGCTATTGTGATTTCGCCTGCAGATATTGTCCCAACTGCATATACAACTAATCTCTTCATGCAAGCTTTCCAAACATTTTTTCCTGAATTATTGCTACCTTGTCAGCCAGCTCCTTGCTCTGACATACTATCAGCTTTCTATAAAAGGAGGATACCTGATTATAAAAGAAGTCCTTAAGCACTTGTACCCTTTGAACATTTTGGAATTCTTTTTCTATTATGCTTAAAGCCTCCTCATAGCGTCTTAGGTTAAACACTGACTCTGCCTTCATCAGCTTTGTCAGCTGAAAGCTTGGATGCCCTATAGAGCCTTGTGCTTCAATAAGCTCGTCAATTAGCTTGTCCAAATCAGAGTCATCCCTGTAGTCATCAGATACCAGCATATCCAGACGAATGTTAAAGTATTTTGCCAGCCATTCCTTTGGGTTTTTTTGCGCTATGACTGCAAATACCCTTTGAGCTTCTACTATGGCGTCCTTTTGCTGAAGCACATCTCCCTTCTCACCATATAGGAAGCAGTAGGCTGCATAGGTATAAGCTGTGCTTATATCATCGGGGTTTTCGTTAAATTTTTCCTTCAAAAGCTCCCGCCTTTTTTCTTTTCCCTTTTCAAACTTATTCATAAAGACCGCGGTTCGAAAGCATTCTTCTCTTAGGGCATCAGGAGTTATCATAGAACATCCTCCTCCTGAGCCTTGTTTTCCATGTCCATATCCTCATCTATATCAGGAGTATAGACAGCCGAGTCGGCTGAGAAGAACTCTTCTATGTTGTCAGGGCTCAGCTTCTCAATATCCTCTTTGTCCAGAGACTTCAGCAGCAGCCTTTGAGATTCTGAGAGAGCATACTCCTTCATAGCCTCATCCGGGTTCTCAAGATAGCTGGCCTTGTAGCTCTCATCAATAAGCAAGCGCTCTATAATCTCCTTTAAGGCACTGTTATTGTTTTCATCTCCACAGCTAACGACGTTTTTTCCTATGTTTTCATTGTTCATTTTAATCCTACCTCCTGAAAATTTATTATATTTATTTTTATTTTATTTTTTAAAGCAATAACCATCTATGAACATAACGTCCAAACCAGTTGTATAAAACACCCCTATAGCATCCTCAACTGAGTGGATTATCGGCTTACCCATAATATTAAAGCTGGTATTCAGTACCAGTGGTATACCCGTCAGCCTGTAAAACTCCATAATCAGCTCATAGTACTGCTCATTCCATTCCTTATAGACCGTCTGAAGCCTTCCTGTGTTATCAAAATGCACTACCCCTGGCACCTGACCCCTCTTTTCCTCTTTAAAAACCAGTGTTCTTTCCATGTAAGGGGCTTCCTCGTATCCTTCAAAGTACTCCGCAGCAATATCTGATAGGATCGATGGTGCAAATGGCCTGAATTCCTCTCTGAACTTTACCCTGCTGTTAATGATATCCTTTACAGCACTACTATCAGGATTTGCGAGTATAGACCTGTTGCCCAGAGCTCTTGGACCAAACTCCGCCCTACCGCTTGCCCAGCCTACAATTTTATGCTCAGCCAAATAGCTTGCAGCAAGCTTGGGAGCCTGATCTCCTACATATGTAACAGTACCTCCCTGTGAAAATGCCTCTGTGTTTTTTAATGTCAGTGTAGAAAAGCCGCTTCCGAGATAAGGCAGCAGCCTTTTCTTAGCCGGACTTCTATCGTCGTTATCTTCAAAATAGCTCAGAAGTGCAGCACCTACAGCGTTCCCATCATCTGATGGAGCTGAGAAAATATGAAGCTTCTCAAAGGAGGTATTGCTTACTACCTTTCCATTTGCGCTTGAGTTTAACGCACAGCCGCCACCTATGACAAGGTTTTGCTCCGGATGCTTTTTATAACACAGCTCCAGAAATTCAAATAACACTTCCTCAAAGACATATTGGCCTGTATAAGCCACATTGGCCATATCTAATGAGGTTTGACCTGTTTTTTTTGTATATCGATAAAGCTTGTTCATTACTTTTATCAACTCACCGCCCGTAGGAGAGACTATACCGTTGTCTTGTACCTTTATGTACTCCCTCATAACCTTATATACTTCTCCATTAAGCTTTCCATGGCATGCAAGGCCCATTACCTTCCATTCCTCGCCCTCAAGAGGATCAAAGCCACAGAGGCGGCATACCAAGCTATAAAACATTCCTAGGCTTCCAGTACACGCATTGGTAAGCTCCGAATCTAGCTTCAGCATGTTGTGAACTCCCGCAGCGCTTCCATCATATCTATATACTGCAACAGCATTATGCTCTCCATAGCCATCTACAATAACACAAAGAGCAGTATCAAACTCTGATGTAAAGCAGCCGGCAGCAGCATGAGTAAGATGGTGATCCCAGGCCTTGCTGCTTACAATATCAGCTTTAAGCTGAGGCAGTGTAGCCAACTCATATTCAAAGGTTTTCCCGCAGTCCTCCAGCATATGCCTTTGTGAGTAGCTCATGAACCTTCCATAATAAAAGTCATGCTTTGTCTCAAAGGGAATCATGCTTTTATACTTTAAAAATGTCTTTTCCTGAGCCAGCATAGCTTGTATTCCTTGCTCTACTATATCCCGCATGCCCTCACTCCAGCTTTTTGCTATTACATATTCCTCTGCATCAGGAGTGTACTTCATCAGAAGCTTTCTAGTCATAACAAAATGATCAGGAGAAACATTTATTGCCCTCTTATTTTGCAAATACCTTTCAGTGCCCTCAGCAAAAACTACCTCGCCTTTATCATTTACTACAGCCCAAGCGCTATCGTGCACTGAATTGGCAAGTCCTACATAGTACCTTTTTTTCATCTTTACCCCTACCTTCCTAGATCCCACAGCATTTTGAAATCCTCTACGCAGGAAATATCGTAGCAATGACCATCACTGAATTCATAGGCATGCACCCTGTTCCCTGCATCAATAAACCCCTTAAAAACATCTGATATTATTAGCTCCCTGCTGTAATCCATGGCTCTGTGCTCTTCAACAAAGGATATAACCTTCTCTAAAAAGCTATCCTCCCAAATAATGCAGTTCCATGTGTTTCTTGCAGATGGATTTTGAGGCTTGTCCTCAATTTTAATAATCCTTCCATCCTCCCCAATAACTACCGGGCCTAGTCTCTCTGGGTGCTTGGTTGGAAATACTCCAAGAGTGAGCTCTGAACGCTTCTCCTTATGAAAGGAGTAAAGTGTCTTAAAGCAGTCCTCGGGTATAACTATTGTGTCAGGAAATCTCATAAATACAGTCTTACCCCTTAGGAACTTTGCTGCCCTTGCTATAGCATATGGAACTCCATACTCCTTACCGTTGATTTCCTGATAGACATAAGCCACATCAATTTTACTGTTATAGGAGAAGTTTTTGTTTATTCCCTTAATAAGCTCGCCTTTTTCTGTGTTTACAGCACACACAAGTCCCTCTGCTCCACCCTTTATAATAGTACCAATAGCATTTTCAATAAGGCACGCTACCTCTTCCCCTTCGCCCTCATCCTTGCTGCTTAACCTTACAGGCAGCAGCTCCTTGATTAAGGGAAGTCCCTTCATTCTGCTCCCTACACCTGCAGCAGGTATAAATCCAAATATCGCTTCCACACTAACCCTCCCTTGGCTTATTGGATATTGCCGAATATTTTGAATATTTTTGTTGAAATTATAGCCTCTTGCTCATTAGATCCTTAAGAATCAAGTCTCCACTTGTCAAAGCCTTAAGCTGCATATGATAGCTATCTAGTCTTTGTATATCTAAGTCCTTATTCAGAATTTTTGAAAGCACCTCCCTTGTCTCATCAATACTAAATATCTCGCCTGTATCAAATAAGTCCATATAAGCATTGTCCTTAACAATAGGCTCCAAAAAGTCATACCACCCAACCGGATGCATTCTGCACGGATAAATAGTCTTGCTGTCTCTTCTAGAGCTTTGAAGTAGAAGTCCTTTTACCCCAGACATAATAATATTTGCAAAGGAGGTAGATATCATATTTCGGCTTATAAACAAGTCCGCAGCCTCACAATAGCTTCTAAACACTTCCGGAGGTAAAGAGTCCAAATATGTGACTCCCTCTTGCTTACTTATGTTATGTCCAATGCAAACAACATCATTGGTATTTACAAATGGTGCTATTATTTCTTGATATGCCTCCTCAGAGCATCTTACAAACTCCACTACATTGTCATAGGCTTTATAGGTTTCCTGCCATACTGCGGAGGTTGTTAATATTAATTTTTTGCCCGGTGAAAAGCCTAGCTTTTCCTTGGCATTATGCTGTTCTTCTTTAGTACGTATGTGAAGCTTTGCATTAAGTGCTACAGCATAAGCATCTTCCGATGGCAGATTGATTTCAGGAGATAAAATTGGACAAGGTAGAAGTCGAAAGGTGACTCTATCGTGATCAAATATTACCCTCTTATTATTAAACCCATATGTATCCATAGTCCTGTCTTGCTTTCCTATATCATATAAGTCAAAAGCCCCTATCCTTCCAGAAAAACAATCAAGATCTTCCAGCTTCAGGCCATAGTGCTTGAAGCAAAAGGAATAGTTTAAATAATCTGAGAGTATAACAAAGTCAGGTGAAAAGGTCCGTGCTGCATCTAAAAGTAATGCGCGGTTGATGGATGGGAGCTGGAAGTATAGTCCTATATCCCTAAAACCGCTGTCCTTAACAATTCTTTCTTGATTTCTTGGAACCATAAATACTATTTCATTATCTTTACTTAGACTTTTGGCGAATTGCAAGGCTATAGTCAGCTCTCCATAAGCCCAGTAGCTAGTTACTATGAAAAGAAGCTTCATAAATAATCCACCTTTATATGATAATTTACGATCAGATGAACCCTTTTTGTACAAAGTACTTATAAGTATTGTAATTTATACTGTACATTTATACAAGACTTATGTATGATTATTTATATTATAGGAGAACATATGTAACTTTTATATGGTGCATTATTCCCATTTGATATTTTACCAGTTTGTCACATTTTGTTGAAAAACTGCAGTTTTATGCTTCACAATATAAAATTTACATATTGTGGTATAGTACTTTGGGCCTATAGGCTCAGTTCTACTACATCCCAATAGGCCCAAAGTCCCGTATAACTAGAAAAAAGTGGCACACTGGGGGCAGGTACCCAGTGTGCCACTCCCTAAAGTATTAACACCTCCTGTCGAATCATGTTGTCGAAAGTTGGCGAGTATATGTGTATTTACACAACTTAAATCCCCATGCTATAATTGCTCTATGCAAAGATATAGTGCTATAGCACTATATCTCGGGGAGGCTTTGATGTATAATTAATATCTGGACACTTTAGATTATACGGAGCTAGTAGTGTAACCGGCCCTCTTAAAAATATATATTTTAGGAGGAAAAAAATGAAAAAAATATTGGTAACTATCTCATTAATCCTTGTTCTTACTCTTTGCTTCTCAACACTAGCATTCGCTAGCAATGGCAAGGGGAAAGGACTGGCAACAGCACCTGGACAAGCTCCAAACTTCTCAAAGGGAATAACTACCCTGGTTACTACAGATACAAACATTATTGAAAGTGAAATTGTTGATGTAAAGAAATCAGAAGTTGAACAAACCGTTCCTATGATTAGTACTGACGTGAGAACAAACGTTACAGAGAGAACGGTAACTGTATACCATCCTACAAAAAACTGGTATAGAATAGACACTATTATTTCTACACAGCAAGTTACAACTATCCGCACATGGGACGAGACTTATACAGTTGTTACCACAACTAGAACAGTAACTCCTGTTAGCACACCTGAAACTATTGAGACAACTATATTGCACCGAGGAGCTCCAGGTAGTGATGGTGAAGTAATAAGCAAAACAAGCGTTACATTCCTCGGCACTCCTAGCTACGGAACTCCAGTAGTAACACCCGTAAGTGAAACCTTTATAACTATAGGTGAAGTTACAACAAATATTGAACTTGGAACTGTTTCTGAAAGAACAGAAGAAGGACAATGGGTTAAGTAAACTGTATATAACATATTCAAGCCCTCAGCATATTAAAAGAGCTGGGGGCTTTTAATTACTACAATGCTGCCTCAACCGCCGCTACAGCATGTATGGCAGTAGTATCAAAAACTGGTATTTCCACATCCTGTGGCTTTATGGGAAGTGGAATTTCCGTACAGCCCAGTACATTTCCTTCTGCGCCTTCTGCCGCAAGTCTGCCTATAATCTCTAAATACTTATTCCTTGAAGCTTCTGCTATAATTCCAAGGCATAGCTCCTGATAGATGATGATATGTACGACGTTTCTATCTTATTCATTGGATGATAACCTCTATATTATGCTTTTCCTTTAGCCTTTCCTTAACAGTATCATTGAGTATCCTGTAGTATTGGAGAGAAGATCCCCAGCTCATGCCCCCAATCAATCCAAATGTTAGGAAAATGTACTGCAAGGCTTTATAGGGTCATAATACTAAAAGGAGTCATAGTAACCATCACTATGACTCCTTAATATTTCTGCTATGGTTTTATTTGCCTTTCTTTGCCTTGCCTGGATTATACCAATCGATCCAAATACCTTCTATAGTAGTGTAAGTAATTACAGACTCGCTGTTTTCGCTGGCTTCACCAATTATGACTTCGGTATCTTCATCAACTTCAATTACTGCTTCTCCATAGACAGTATTTGATTCCTGTAGCTCCTCAGTTTCAGATTCCAGGTTGCCATCCTTATCATACTTTTTAGTTATCTTGTATCTATTAGTTGTTGTATATGGAGTTTTTGTTATAGTAGTTGTTGTTAACACAGTGGTCTCATCCCAAGCTCTTACTGTTGTGGTAGTCTCAATTTCCTTAACAGTGTCAATTCTCCTCCAACCGTGAACGGGCTGGATAACCGTTACCTCACGCTCACTTAATACAACTTCATTCTCAGTAGCTTCACTGCAGGGTACAACTTCCAATATTATTGATTCCTCTTTTACATCTACATCTTCGCCTGTCAATACTTCAGTTCTAAAAGAAATTTCTGTTCTAGGCTGACCTCCTGGTGCTGCAAAAACGCATACTGTCATACCAAACATCATAATGATAGCTAGCATAACTACTACAATCTTCTTCATTCTTAATCCTCCTAATTATAATTTTTAAGAGGGTCGGTTACACTGCCAGCTCCATATAGCCCAAGTGTCCAGATACAGACCATACTTCTTAGCTACCCTTCGCCGAAGTTTTCGGCTTCACAGGATGTACATTGGTTCTAATAGATAAGACTCCTGTGTATTCTCTCATAGTGGACGGTTCACTATTCTTTTTATTCTCAACTGAATGCCATATGCACTCAGGTTGAATACTTTATCGCAAATCAATAAGGTGCTTTCCAAATTCACTCCTTGGAATTATTCCCAATTCACTGTTAAACAATACAAAATAACCTAATTATTCATAAATAATTCACAACATCTATCAGATTTCATAGGTCTTTTTACCTATATTAAGAGTATAAAGTGCACTCCACATATATGTCAATTATTTCCTCTCGTCAAATTAAGACAGCATTTTGTGTTCCACTCCGCATGTGCTGCTATTGTGAAGCTACATAGAGTTCTGTTTCCAGCTTCCTCATACATATTTCATATACCATGATAGATGCAGCTACCCCGGCGTTTAGTGAATCACAAATTCCCAGCATAGGTATTGAAAGCAGTTTGGGGTTATTATCGTACCAATCAGAAGATATTCCATATCTTTCATTTCCTACTACAAGGGCCGTTTTTTCGCTATAGTTATAGTCCTTATAGGTTTTATCAGCTCTCGTATCAGCAAGGTAAATACTAAAGTTGTTTTCTTTCAGCCAGTTTATACATTGATCTGTATTTCCCATTTCAATTATTGGTATACTGAAGACCGCTCCCATACTTGCCTTTATTAGCTTCGGGTTAGTTATTCTTGCTTTTTTGTTGCAGACCACCACAGCATCAACCCTTGCTCCGTCGCAGGTTCTTAGAATTGTTCCTATGTTGCCTGGATTCTCTAAGCCATCAAGCACCAGTATATTCGTCCAATTCTTAAGAGGCAGCATACCTATATCAAGTGAAGGCAAGTGAACTATAGAGGTGAGCCCATCTGGGTCCTCTCTATTGCAAATCCTTTCATATAGCTTTTGAGATATTATAAAAATCTCCTCAGCCCTACCTAACACTTTATCCAGCATTTCAATTCCCTCATCACTATATATTAAATCCGGACATACAATGCAGCACTTTATACCAAGCTCTGTTATCAAAAGCTTTTGATGAGCACACATACCTGATGCTACAAATAGCCTTTCTGTGTCAGGACTCTTATTGTCAATTATCTGCTTTACTTTTATCAGCATGGGATGCTGGCTTCCAATATAGCTAGTCCTTTCAATATGCTTTTTCAACGTTCTATCTAATCTATAGTCAATCATGTCCCCCACCCTATCTGTAAAATAAGTATCAATAATTATTTTAATAAGCACATGCTCACTTTTATATATAGAAAACTGTTTAAATTGTTTATTGCACAATGAAACTTTTTAAATTTAGTTTCGTTTATAGTACAGTTGCAAATTTTACAATATAGTGAACTATTTTCCAGGTAACAACGTTTAATCAATATACTATTAAGAAACTCACTACACAGGAGGTGCAAAGCCAAGAGATTTATTATACAGAAAATCATCATATTTAAATAAATGGAGGTAAAAAAATGAAAAAACGATTATTAGTATTAATGCTTGCATTTGTACTTATTACATCATCTATGTTTACTGCTTTTGCTGATGCAGCAAAAACTATTCCAGCTATCACAATAGACGGCAAAGCAATCGACTTTACAAATCACGGTGTATATAGGGATGATAATGGTACAGAAATATATCCCCTGAGACTGGTATCAGAAAGCCTCAGTGCTAAGGTAAACTGGGATGATACTAAGAAATGTGCCCAAATACTGACAAGTACAGATGATATTTGGTTGAACCCTACAGAAAATACTGTTACTAAAAATGGAGTCGAGAAAAAGCTTCCATACAAAATACAAAACATTGATAACAGACTTTATATACCCGCAAGCTTTATAACAGAAATTATAGGGGCAAGGCTCGAGCTTGATAAAATCAACGGAAATGTAAATATATATAGGTTTGCAAATAGCCTTGAAGCAGCAGAGCTTACAGATGCAGAAGAAAGTATTATGGAAGTGCTGATTCCTTACCTAACAAGCCTTGAGCTTAACAGAAACTTCTCAGGACAAATTCTTGTAGAGAAGAATGGCAAGGTTCTGCTGGACCGCTCATATGGCTATGCTGATTATGAAAACAAGGTAAGAGCTTTCAACAATACAACCTTTGCCATCGGTTCAGTTACTAAGCAGATAGTAGCAGCTGCAATAGTTCAGCTTGCTGAGGAAAACAAGCTTTCACTGGATGATAAGCTTTCAGAATACATTAGTGACGTTCCTTTTTCAGACCAAATAACCTTACATCAGATGCTTACTCACACTTCAGGTCTTCACAGCTACACAAATGTATTATTTACAATCGAAGACCTAAAGCCTGAGGATATGACCTTTGAGAAGCTAATCTCAATGATTGCGGATAAGCCTCTGGATTTTGAGCCTGGCACCAGCTGGAGCTATTCGAACACCGGTTATCTTATACTTGGTGAGATTGTAGAAATAGTATCTGGCAAGAGCCTTATATCATACTTAGAGGAAAATATCTTTAAACCAGCAGGTATGGAAAACACAGGAGTTGCCTATGTAGATGGCAAGAAACAAGTAGAAGCAAATGGCTATAACGGAAACATAGAGGTTAAGCTGGATACAGCTGACGAGATCCTCCTAAATGCAGCATATGGCGCAGGCTACCTCCACTCAACTACAGAGGATCTTTACAAGTGGGATGAAGCTTTACTGGCAGGAAAGATAGTTTCAAAGGAAGGTCTTCTAAAGCTGTTCGGAAAGCACCCAAGTATGAAGCTGTTGGTTCCATACGGCTATGGCTGGTTCGTGCAAAACGGTGAGTTCGGCGAAGAGATTTCTCATGGAGGAAACACCATAGGCTTTACAAGTGATAATGCTATATTTACAGATAGCAAGACTAAGATAATTATTCTAGTAAATAAGGGCTATACAGACTTGCAGAGTATTAAGAAACCAGTTTTAAGCATCCTTAATGGAGAAAAGATCGCTCCTTTAGAAGAGTTAAAATATATAACAATTTCAGAAGATATAATTAAGGGCTATGAAGGAAACTATGAAATTAAAGACATGCTTAAATTAGCTATATTTGTTAAGGACGGAAAGCTGATGATGCAAGGTGAAAATCAGCCTGCCATATCACTTGATCCTGTATCTGAAACAAAATTTGAGTCCACCTCCTTTAGCCTTGCTATCGAGTTCGACAATAAAGAAAATCCAAAAAGCTTTATCCTATATCAGCTTGGATATGAGTTTAAGGCTGAAAGGCAATAAAAATGCGACGGGGCTGTCGCACTAAGTAATTAGTGCGACAGCTCTTTTTTATGTAAAAAATATACTTTTGACGGAAATATTCTATTATGTCTCCTTTGTTCTTTAACTTCATGGCTTTAATAAAACTCTTCCTTTTGTTTTAGTTTTTACGGAATCGCACACAAAATGTAATTAAGCACTATTTATAATCCATACATGTGTTACTATTCTACTTATTTTGCTTTGCATTATTATGATATATTGTAATTGCACATTGACTATTATTAGCGCACTGTTATAATGGTAAGTGTGGTAATTTACACAATGTTTCGTTGCTATTATTTGAGAATTATTACTTTCGAAAAATATAACGTGACTAAATTTCAGTTATTATTATGCTAATTGAAATTTTGAATAATATCGTAAGCTATTAGATTATAGAAAGGACTGTAGCTAATGAAGATTTTTGCTCCCATAAATACATTGGATGAAGTAGAGGCGTTAATTAGTGCCGGTGCAGATGAGTTGTTCTGCGGAATTGTACCTAAAGAATGGCAGGAAAAATACTCCAATGCCTTTTCTGTTAACAGAAGGCATTTAGCGGTAAATCAACTTTCAGATGTAAATGAGTTAAATAAAATAATAGAAGCCTCTCACAAAAAATCAGTCCCAGTCTTTATTGCCTTAAATAATCTATTTTATCTGGAACAGCAGAGCAAAAGTTTGATAGACTACTTGAAGCAGTTGGAGGACCTTGGAGCAGATGGTGTAATAATAGCAAGCATACCCTTAATAGAAATGTGCACTACAAATACTAAGTTGAATATTTCTATAAGCGGAGAGGCTTTACCTATAAATAGTGAATCTGTACGTCTGTACAAGGAAATGGGTGCAAAAAGGATAACTTTTCCAAGAGATATTACTCTAGAAGAAATGTCACAGATTATTAAAGCAAATCCTCAGCTTGAGTATGAAGCCTTTATACTGCGTGAAAGATGTGCATATTGTGGAGGCAACTGCTTTACTTCCCACGGCATGACTAAAACTAACTGGTGTGGAGAAAATTGGGAGAAAAGGATTGCTTCTCTTGATCATAGTCTGGTTCCTTTTGATACCTATGATAGATTCCAGAAAACTCTATCATATTATAAGTTGTGGAGAGGTGTTGATTTTCTTGACATTACTGATAAATTCAACAATGATCCTCGTACAAGTGAATGTGGCATGTGTGGATTGAAGAAAATGAAAGCTATGGGTGTGCTAAGTCTAAAGATTGTTGGCAGAGGCATACCCACCTTAGATAAAGTCCAGCATATTTGCATCTTGAAAAAAGCACTTGAAATATGTGAAGAAACAGATGATTACAATAAGTTCACTGAAAAAATGATAGAACTGAAAGCATCGCCTGGTTACTGCGAAAGCAAAGCAAAATGCTATTATAGAGATTTCTAAGAGGTGGAAGAATGGAATTTGCTATTAATTTTCAAAATTTGGACCAATTTGATTGTTTTAATGTGGATTTAAAAGAAATGTGCTTAACAAAACAAAATAGTGCGATGAACGAGAGACAGAATACATACTTGAAAGACTTAGTTGCACAGTTGTCAGAGAATTTTAGTGAATTGAAGGTAAGTAGAATATATTTTGGAAGTGAGTTCTGTGACAAGCTGATTCCAGATCTAAAGGCAGTTATGAAAGCATACAACTTCGCCCAAAAGTATAATATCGCCTTTACACTTTTAACAGCACTAGTACCAGACTCTGGGTTGGACAAGCTAAAAATACTTTTTGACTATCTGAATAACGAGGCGCATGGTGCTGAAATTGTAGTAAATGATTTTGGAGTTTTAAGTGTATTGCATAGAGAATACAAAAAACTTGTCCCTGTGGCTGGAAGGTTGTTAGGCAAGATGACTAATGATCCTAGAATAAAAGACAAAATAACTATATTGAAAAAGGTACCTTTAGAACTTGGTACTCTTAAGTTCATAAGAAATTCTGCATTTTCCGTTCCAGCTTTTCAGCAATTTCTCAACAATAATGGTGTAAACAGAGGGGAGTTTGATACAGTTTATCAGGGCATTGATTATGATATTGAAGACCGACTGACTTTCTCAATACATATGCCCTATAATTACATAACCTCAGGCAGATACTGTTTTATTGGAGCTTTGCAGCAACCTGATATTCACAGATTTGCCATAAATGCACCTTGTCAGGAAGAATGCGTAAGATATGTTGTTAAGCTGTGCAAGGAAGCCATGGAGGATGAGATATATAATCGTGGCAAGGTAGTTGTAAACAAGATGAGTAAGGACATAGAGCTTAAGAATTACGTTTTGTCTGATAAAATAAGCAGAATAGTTATAACTCCTTTTATACCATATTAGGTGACTGAAATGCTTAGTGATGTAAAGATATTTATGACAGAAAAGTGTAATATGCGTTGTGACTACTGCTTTGTAGATAAATCAAAGGGGAGAAGCATGACCGCTGACACACTAAAAAAAACTATTGATTTTACTATAGAAAATGCAAATCAAAAAGCTGACATAACTTTTTTTGGCGGAGAGCCGCTGATAGAAATAGATAATATCAAGCTTGCAGTTGAATACATAAAAGAAAATTACTGCAGCTTTAATGCAAATTACATACTAAACACAAATATGACCTTGTTAGATCATAAAACTGTAAAATTTCTAGAGGATAACTGCTTTACTGTACTCTACAGTATAGACGGAACAGGGCAAACACATGACAATCACAGAAAAGACATATTAGGAAAAGAAACCTTTAATAAAGTGCTGGATAAAATAAAAATCTTAACAAAAAGTACACTTAAATCTGTATGCAAGATTGTATTGACTCCCGAAACCGTTGGTCAAGCTTATGAAAGCATACAATTTATGGACAGCTGCAGGATAAAATATGTCTACCTCGATTTAGCAAGGCAGCTAAACTGGACAGCGATGGATTTGGAGTGCTTTGAAGCTCAGTATAAGCTGATTGCCGGCTGGCTGCCAGGAAGATATACTAAAATAACCAATTTGCTTGGAGCAAGGCATATAGAAAGCAGCTGTGGTGTAGGAAATCACCAACTTGCAGTTAGTGTTACTGGAGACATATATCCATGCTATAGGCTGTTATATGATGAATTGATGCTTGGAAATGTTTTTAACGGCATAAATTTGACAAATCAAGAGCATTTCAAAAACAAGCTTATCTGTTTAAACAGCTGCATATATAACGAAGCTACCATGTGTACAGAGCTATGTCCGGCTGTCAACCTTGAAACTAATAAAGACATAGTACAAAAATCAGCTATAGATTGTGAATTTCACAAAATTAGTAACAGAGTAAAAAAAATCTACATGCATAACATAGTGCACAGTATAATTTCAAAGAAAGTATAGCTTTTTATAGAGCGAGGTGTTTAACTTGAGTAACTGGATTTTAGGACTGAACTTGGGACACGATAGAAGCGCATGTCTCTTGAAAGATGGAGAAATATTTATAGCTATAGAAGAAGAAAGACTAGACCGAATCAAGCATAGCATAGGATACATTTGTAGCGGATACTTCGCTAATTTGGTCAAGGAAATACCGATTCGCTCAATTACGTATTGCTTGGATGCAGCAGGTATTGGTCTGGATGATTTAGATCTTGTAGTTGGCAACTGCGCTACCAAAGATGTAAGTGTAGATTTGCTGAGAAATACACTTCCAATAAAAAATAAGAACAAAATAATACAGTTGCCTGACCCGAGCCACCATTTAGCTCATGCATATAATGCCTATTATGCATCTGGTTTCAAAGAAAGTGCTGTTTTTGTTGTAGACGGCATGGGAAGCTTCATATCCAGCAATCCAGAGAAAATGGAAGCAGAGTCTATGTACTCTGTCAAAAACGGAAGATTTGAGTACATAGGTGGCAGGATTATAAATCCGGAAAAAGAGCTGAGTCTTGGACTTTTCTATAATTATATAACAACAAAAACAGGCTTTATTACGAAATACGGCAAGGAAGGCTTTGGGGAATTCAACTGTGGTGGAGTTCCAGAAGCAGGAAAGACTATGGGCTTAAGTCCATTCGGTGTAGCTATTCGGGAATGGCCTCAGATATCAGAGTTGACCTCAGAGGGTCTTATTAAAGTACCATTCGATAAATTAGCCAAAATTTTCGAGCTTACTAAGCTCACAGCAGATATTTCTGAAGCTGGTAATAACTATGAGAAGAAGTTTTACATGGATTGGTCCAACAAGATACAAGCTGAGTTAGAATCTGCTATTATACATATGCTGAAGCATTTATATGAAAAGACAGGCATGAAAAATCTATGTCTCGGCGGCGGAGTTTTCCTTAATTCTGTTCTTAATTATAAGATACTCAAGAAAACCCCTTTTGAAAACATTTATGTTTTTCCTGCTGTTAATGATGCAGGAGTAGCTGTGGGTTGTGCTTACTACGGATTTTACGAAAATTACTGCAGCGTAGCACCCACAGCCAGAAGAAAGGTTGAACAGGTTGGTTTTGGAAGAGAATACTCTGAAGTGGAAATAAAGACACTACTTGACAATAGAAATATAAAATACACTAAAACAACTGCTTCAGAGGCAGCTGCACTGATAAAGAGCGGTAGAATAGTAGCTTTGTTCAATGGAAGAAGTGAATTTGGACCCAGAGCCCTAGGTCATAGGAGTATACTAGCATCGGCACAAATAAAAGACATGAAAGATATTCTGAATAAAAGAGTGAAGTTCAGAGAGCCTTTCAGACCGTTTGCTCCAGCAGTAGTCTATGAGGATTTGGAGAAATATTTTGAGCTTGATTTTCACTCGCCGCACATGTTGTTTGTAGCACCAGTAAAGGAAGCGTGGCGATCGACACTCCCATCAATTACACATGTGGATGGAACAGCAAGACTTCAAACAGTGAAATCAGAGGTTGGAGTACTCTATGATATATTGCAGGAGTATAAGAAGCAAACAGGTGTAAGTGTGATTCTTAATACATCCTTTAATGTAGCCGGACAACCTATAGTAGAATCGCCTTCGGAGGCTGTTGATACATTTATGTCCACCGATATTGACGATCTAATAATTTGGCCCTATATAGTATCAAAGGAGGAAAAGAAGTAAATGAATGTTTGCCTGGTTAATGCTGCTCCAGATTTTAAATCAGTAAGGTTAAACAACGGAGTCCCAATTTTGGCTCTTTCATATCTTGGAGCTTCATTAAAGCAAGCAAGCTTTCAGGTATTAATCATTGATGCATACGCAAACTCACTGGATAATGATACGGTTGTGGAAAATATACTTAAAGCTGATATTAAGCTTATAGGATTAAGCTGCCTACAGTACAACGCAGAAAATACATTTTCTATAATAAAAATGCTTAGAGAAAAAGGCTACGAGGGTCACATAACCATAGGTGGGCATTTCCCGAGCTTCAACCATGAACAGATATTTCAATTCTATGGTGAGTTATTAGATTCTATCTGTGTAGGAGAAGGGGAAATATCAATAGTTGAGCTGGCAAAAAAGGTACAAAATAACGAAAACTATGATTATATATCAGGGATTGCAACGGAATCAGTATACAATAGTGCACAGCCACTTATAGAGACGCTTGATAATATTCCCTACCCATTAAGATACCATGAAGTAAGTAAGCCTTTCAATTATGTAACCATGTTGACTAGCAGAGGCTGCTATGGACTTTGTACATACTGTGGCATACAAGCCTTTTACGGGTTATCGGTAAACCACCAGGGGAATAGGTGGAGAGCTCATAGCGAGAAGAGAGTTGTAAATGAAATAGATTATCTCATAGGTCTCTATAAGAAAAATAGAAATGGAAGCACTGGAAGCTTGTTCATAGAATTTGTTGATGATAATTTCATAGGTAGTTCAAGGGAAAGAGCATTTGGTATTGCAGAAGAAATTTTAAGCAGAGGCTATGATATAAGATTTGCCATAAGTTGCAGACCTAATGATATAGAAACAAACTTATTCAAAATGCTGAAAAAAGCAGGACTCCAGAAAGTATTTATAGGTATTGAGTTCTGGGATGACAAGATGCTCAAGACCTATAAGAGAAACATTACAATTAGTGACAATGAAAAGGCAATTAGAATATTAAAGGAATTGGAACTAGACATTGAATATGGATTTATGGGGATACATCCATATACAAGCTATGAAGAATTGAAGAATAATCATAATGCAGTAAAGATGCTGGGTTATGAAAAATTCCCCAATAAATTAGGACAACTAGCACTAAATAGAGGTTCAGCAATAGAGAAGAGCTTTATAGGAAAAAAGTATGGTTTTACAATAAATGAGTTTGTTACTCGTCAGGTTGGGATAATATGGGCATTTGATTATGATATTAAGGATAAGCTGGTAAATAAAATAAAACATATGCTTAATATGCATAATGAAGAAATGTCAAAGGTGTTTGGGATTATAGAGAAAATAGCTGAAGAGCATCAGGTGAATCTAACATACTTTAAGAAATTTGTTTCTTTACGGACTGAACAGCTGCTTGACGAATTATTTGAAAAGAATGATATAAACGAAAGCATTATTGAAAATATTTATACTAAAGATATCAAGTCAGTATGGGATGCAGTACATAAAATACAAGACTATTATACGAATAAGGGCTCTAATAGGAAGATTGTCAAAATAGGCAAACAGGAGTTTGTACTTCTAAAAACCGGGTTTATTCCAAATATTTTCGGTACTTCATAAACAATTTGGAGATGAAATATATGATTTACTTGTACAAAGAAGATATTAATGAGTTAGGCTTTTTGTTGGACAGTATTTACTATTCTAGATTAACTGCGATGCATCATAAGTATGAGTTGTTTGGGAACTTTTTATCAGGTATAAAAGTAATCTCTCAAAAAACAAGAGAATTACAGGATAAGAATAAGGATATATATAGACTACTAATAGGAAATGAGAATGTTTCCGAAAGCAGCTTTGTTTCTTTAGTGCATAAAAGAGTAATAAGCCTGCTGCTAAAGCTGGGAATTGTGAAAATTGAACAAGGCTATGTTGTAAACAATGACTACATGTTAGTGCCTTATCTAGGCAAATACTTCCTATTTATAAAGGATGATTATACGTTTTTACTTATCAGTAATATATTCCAAACTGCAAATTCTTTAGCAGGTTTAAAAGGAAGAGTTTGTGTTTATGGAGACATAATTGGCGCGATTCCGATTCTTAATTGCTATGATAACTGTACTATTGTTTTAAAGTCAAAAAAGTATTCGGATATATTATCCTTCAACCTGGCTCTAAATAACATTTCCGCACAGCATTCAATGGAAATAGATGAGGGCTCTGATATTAAAATAGTATGTGATGACAACGTTATTGAAGATATGAGTTATATAACAAATACATATGATGTATACATAAAGGAAAGTGATATGGTTATATTTTCAGGCTTATGCTTTAATAAAGATTCAGTACAAGCTTCAAAAGAGTATAAAACTTATAAAGAGTTTTTCTTCCAAGAACAGAAGCTGTATGCTATAGCCCCTTATATACTGAGATGCTTAGGAGAAGAGATAAAGGCACTAGAGAAAAAGCTGCTGGAAATTGCCACAAGGAAAGAATCTTTATATAGTTACTTTTGTTTTAGGGAGCCTTCTAAGGCAGTCCTTCATCATGAGAGGTGAAGTAATGTTAGCTATTGACGTAAAAAAAATCAAAGAGTTGCGAGACATTTTGAACAAGCATCACTATGGGAGACAGTTATATTTGCTTAGAAGAAAACAACATTTTTGTAGCATGTGGCCTGAAGCTGATTGGCTGGAAAAGAATGACTCAATGCTAAGTGAAGAGCTTAAAATTCTGTACAGACTCCTACTATATGGTTATAAGGTGGATTATAGGGAATTATTCAAAGTATTTGACAAGACAGCAATTAATAGTATGCAAGGCATTGGGTTACTGAAATTAGATAATGATCATTTTTATACTAAAGGACTATCGATAGTTGCATATATGGATAAGTATTTTCTCGCAGGCATTTCACCTAATTACTGTGTTCTGCATGAGTATGAAATAGATAAACCTGATGTCTATATTGGGTTGGATACATTGCTGCTTGCAAATAATTTAAGATACTGCAGGGGAAGCTTGTTGGACCTGTGCTCAGGTACTGGGATTCAAGGAATATTAGCTGTACAGAATAGTATAGAGGAAGTGGAGTGTGTTGATCTCAATCCCGCAGCATGCAATATAGCCAGCTTTAATGCAGTATTAAACAATGTATCAGATAGAGTAATAATTAGAGAGGGAAATCTGTTTGTAGCTAGCGATAAAAGATATGACATGATTGTTGCTAATCCTCCGTACATACCAATTCCTGATGGCGAGGACTACTTTTTATCCGGAGATGGAGGTAATGATGGTCTTAAGGTTATTAGGAAAATACTTCAAGGCATCAGATACCACCTTCAGGAAAATGGACAGCTTTGGATGGTGGGAGAGATAGTAAGAAACAGTAAAGGCGAGCTCTTGATAGATTCGGAGCTTTGCAGCTTAGAACAAGAAGGGTATGAAGTTAATATGAAGCTAATGTGCAAAAACGACTTAACTTTATGGGCTAATGATGTAGTCGACTATTGGCTCGACAGTAGAAAAGACTTTTCAGATAAAGAAAAATACAAAAAGCACATTTTGGAATATTACAGCAAGACATTTTCAGCTGCCTACACCTTTATATTACAAGTAACCAGAAATCAATAATCATAAAGGAAGAAAATATGATAAAAAAATTAGAAAATGGCTTAAATGTAGTACTGACCCAAAAACCAAATACATACACAGTTGCAATCAAAATGACTATATTTTCAGGAAGCAGGTTTGATGGGGACAAGCCCGGAATGGCTCATCTCGCGGAGCATACAATGTGTAGCTGCTCTAAAGAAGTGCTAAATTCAATTGAGAATGCCGGTGGAGAAATTAATGTATTGACATCAAAGGAATTTATATGCTTTGACGTTGTCATCTGTAAAGATAAATATAAGCAAGCATTAGAATACCTATACCAAATAATCGCAAATTTTAATGTTGAGGAACAAATACTTGAAGATGACAAAAAAACAGTACTCTGTGAGATATTGGAAAAAAAGAATAAAGTCAACCACTGGCACGAGCTGTTGACCGATGAGATATCCAGAGACCATCCTTATTCATCTCCTTCAATTGGTACAATAGAGGGCATTAACTCAATTAATCTGAAGGATTTACAGGATTATAGTAATAGGTATCTAAACGGCCGCTGTATCACATTGATAGTCACAGGAAGCATCAACTGCGAAGAAAGCTTTAAAACAATCGAAAGCATATTTGGCAGACTTTCATCAGGAAATTCAATAGTAAGACCTTATGAACTGATTAAGGTGGAAGAAGGCTACAAGTTTATAGATATCTCAATAAAAATGCCATTCATTCACTACGTGCTGGGGTTTCCTGCAGTTAATGTAAGCCAAAAAGAACGTATACTATTCGACTTACTGAGAGTGATTGTCTTTGCAAATGAGTTTACAATATCCAGAGCATATAAGGTATTGAGGGAGAATAACAAGTTTCAATATTCATGGAATTCAATTCTGCAGATGGGACCTGATATGGGATTTCTGGCGGTTACAGGCAAGGCGCTTCCAGATAAATTTGAAGCTATCCAAAAGCTGCTGGACAGCATAGTAGATGACCTAATAAAAGAAAAAATAAGTGAAATAGATCTGGAGATGGGAAAAGAAATACTTCTTGGAAGAACGATGAACAAAATTGATAATAACATTGGAATGAACAATTTTATTTTGATGAGTATACTTTCAGAAAGTAATGAACACAGCTTTGAAAATTATTGTGAGCTTGTTTCAAGTTTAACAAAAAAAGACATGGATGAGCTTATTGATAGTAATATTAAAAAATGGAGGTTATGGATAACGTATGGAGAGCGTAAGTCTAATTAACGAGAAAAAGGTAAAATATTTAACTAGGATTTTCATTTTCCTGATGCTTATTTTTGATTTTGCAAACTCATTGTTTGCTCCTATTTTCATACTTTACTCAAATACAAAAGGACTAAATACTTTTCAGTTCAATGTAATACTGGCTATTATTATGTTTTCAATTTTTATATTTGAAATTCCGACGGGCGTTTTTTCAGATGTTTTCGGAAGGAAAAGATCCTTTATTATGAGTATGGTATGCATGGGAATAGCAAAATTAGTTTTCTTAATGTCCAGCAATATGCTTGGCTTCGTAATAGGGGCATTAATAGATGGTTTAGCCTTTGCTCTTTTCTCAGGAAGTATTGAGGCATGGATTGTTGATGAGGTAGAAAAGCTTGGAGTTAAGGACTTTGAAGGTATATTTGCCAAGTCCGGTAGAGCTTCAGAAATTGGTATGATTGCTGGGGGCTTTATAGGAGGTTATTTAGTAAAAGGAAGCTACAACCTGGTATGGATAATAAGTGCATTCTTACTTTTCATGCTTGCTGCAGCTGCTTTTATACTAGTGAAGGAAGAAAATAAGTTAGATGAAAAACAGAGTCTAGGTGTAAAAGAAGGCATTGTAAGGATGAAAGAGACTGTAATTACAAGCATTAAAGTACTGCGAGATAACAAGCTGCTGGCATTTTTAATACTAATTGGCTGCTATGAAATGCTTCTCGTAGGGGGTACAGCTCATTTATGGCAGAAGTATTTGCCTGAAAAGCTTAATCTAGTGCAGGTCGTATCTTGGGTATGGATAATACTTTCAGTTGGAAGAATGATTGGCAATAGCATATTAGCAAAAATAAAAATAAAACCCGAATGGAAATTAAATACTATTATGTCCTCATACATCTTTATTGCTGCACTATTTCTTCTTTCAGGAATTCTTAAAAATGGTTATTTAGTAATTTTAGTAATTTTCTTAAGAAACATTATTACGGGAATAAAAGGACCTCTTTTTGGTTCGCTAATTAATGAAAATATTGAAAATCAATACAGGTCTACAATACTTTCTTTTAGCTCTCAGTCAAGAAGTATTTTTCAAAATATCGGGCTGCTATCTATGGGCTGGGTTGCCCAGACCTATGGAGTTGCGTTCAGTTGGGTCACGACAGGTGTACTTATTTTGGGAATATATCTGATATGGGGAATTGTAAGACCTAAAGCTGCAGTAAAAATGAAAGTGGATACAGCTAACGTATCAGACTAATCCTTTACTATTATGAAAGGAGGTGAAACATAATGTGTAAAGAAAAGGTTGAAAAGGTAATAGTCAACTTGTTAAATGATGAAAGCTTTGCTAGTCGTTACATTAACGAGTTTGACTCA
The DNA here is from genome assembly GCA_937976095.1 of uncultured Clostridia bacterium. GTDB lineage: Bacteria > Bacillota > Clostridia > Lutisporales > Lutisporaceae > CALGKJ01. Next base: position 28,779 of record CALJSV010000088.1, read on the forward strand.
ATCGTTCAAGAGTTTGAACTTTCAAATTCTGACGTTGCGTTCTTAAAGGATTCTCTTGACTGCTCAATGGTAGAAGAGTTAACAAATGACTTAGTTAACATGAGAGCAGTGTATGGATGCTTCGGAGCATATTAATTAAAGAGACCAATAGCTATTTAGCTGTTGGTCACTTTTACTAGGAGTGAGATTTGTGATTTTACTTATATATGCAAGTGAAAATATTAATATGGATTATAGAAATGCAGGTGAATCCCTTGGAATCGCTTATTTAGCATCCTATATGGAAAGCAAAGGCTATAAAGTTGAAGTAGCAGACAGTGGAATTAGCCACATTGTGTATGATGAATTATTCCATAAAGCTATTGAAATGCGGTACCCTATTGTAGGATTTTCAACAACCACGGCAAATTATGCAATGGTAAAAAGTATAGCTAGTAGGCTGAGGAAGTTAGGCTATGAGGGGCATGTTACATATGGGGGGCATTTTAGTTCATTAGCTTATAAAGAAATATTTGACGAAGATACTGCTGTAGATAGCATTATTTTCGGCGAAGGTGAAATAACCTTACATGAGCTAACTAAGGCCGTGATAGAAAAAAACGGGTTTGAAAATATAGCTGGCTTAGCTTATTTAGATGAGAATAGGAAAATAATTAAAAATTTATATAGAGAAAGAGTTGAATCATTAAATAACCTTCCGTTTCCTAAAAGGTTTGACTTCAAAAGAGAGCATGTACGAGTTTCAAGCAGCAGAGGCTGCTATGGTACCTGCTCCTACTGTAGTATTGAAACCTTCTACGGAAGCTCGGAGATAAAGCATTGGATAAGCAGGAGTGTAGAAAACACCCTTTTAGAGATTGATATGCTGGTCAATAAGCTTGGAGCAAAGCACATAGTGTTTGTGGATGACAACTTCATTGGTCCTGGCATAAAGGGCAAGAAAAGAGCTGAAGAAATAGCTGCAAGGCTGATAGAAGAAAATTATAACATAGAGTTTGATATAGAATGTAGGGCAAATGACATTGATTATGATCTATTTAGTTTACTAAAAAATGCAGGCTTAAGACAAGTGTTTGTAGGTATCGAATCAGGCAATGCAGAAGACTTGTTATTATATAAAAAAGGTATATCTGTAGAGCAAAATTTGTTGGCATGCAAAGTTCTTAACGAATTAGAAATAGATGCTGCAGCAGGCTTTATTATGATTAATCCTTATACTAAAATAACCAAAATCAGCGAAAACCTAAAATTTCTCAGGAAAATGGCAGCTTATAATTGCGTTTCTCCCAGATGTATACTATCTTTCATGTCCATTATGCCAGGTTACAGCCTGTATAATCAGTTGCAAGCAGAAAAAAGACTGCACTGGGTTAAAAACCCACATCAATATGACTATTTTA
>CALJSV010000089.1 GCA_937976095.1 uncultured Clostridia bacterium
CTGGCATATATGTATAGGCTCTGACTTATCTACATTCAATTTTTTAAAAGCATGTTTTACAACATCTGTTGAATAATATATATACAGCTTTTTTTTAAAGTTGGTTTTGTTATAGTGCTTTACAGGAATTATTTCATAATGATATTCATTTGTTTCCTGTCTTAGTGCACCAATGCAGGTTCCGCCAATCAGACTTCCGCTGCCTGCATCATCAATCTGTATCATAGCATCACCTTCATTACAATAGTCTGGACCTTTATAGTTTTTACAAAACACATCTATTTTATTATTAACATAAATTGTTGTCGTTACTTAAGGAGGGACATAAATTGAGAATTTTAGTTTCAAATGATGATGGCATAAGCTCAAAAGGGATTTATAGCTTAGCAAAAAGTCTCCAGTCCTTAGGAGAAGTATATGTAGTAGCTCCTGAAAACAACCAAAGTGCTATAAGCCATGCAATAACGATGCATCAGCCGCTTCGTGCGAAAAAAATAAAATTTTTCGATACTGACATTGATGCATGGTGGGTAAGCGGTACTCCTGCTGATTGCGTCAAGCTGGGCATAGAAACACTGGTAAAGGTAAGACCGGATATAGTAGTATCAGGTATAAACAAAGGTGAAAACCTTGGTACAGATGTCTTATACTCTGGGACAGTATCTGCTGCTATTGAAGGCTGTGTGTTTGGGATTCCATCTATAGCTTTCTCCTATGAGGATTTTTACGAGGAAGACTTTACTGTAGCCGGACAGGTAGCACTAAAGGTTACTAAATATGCTATAGATAAGGGGATTCCGAAAAGAACTGTTCTAAATGTAAATATACCTAAATGCGCTAGTCTAGAGGAGATTAAAGACATTAAGGTTACAAAGCTTGGTATAAAGGTATACAAAAACAACTTCGAGGAAAGAACGGATCCCAGAGGGAATTCATACTACTGGCTGACCGGCGACCTTGAAGATCTGGGAATCCAAAGCGACACTGATATAGATGCCGTAAAGAATAAATATGTATCCCTTACACCTATAAATATTGATATGACACACTATGGACTTCTTGACTCGGTAAAAGAATGGAATATGAAGCTGCACGAATAGAAGGAGCATATTAAAGCTGTTATTGCAACAGCTTTTTTTGTTTTCAAAAAATATTTTAATCTTTCTATTTTTTGTATTGCAATGGATATGATTATCTTATATACTAAAAATGAAGGTAAAATTGCAAAATTTTATTATTACTTCATAAAAATGAAATAAAAATTGCAAGCAAAAGAACGTATAAAATCATTTTACAGACAAGAACTCTAAAAAGTAATTTATTGGGAGGGCTCGTGATGGAGAAAAAGGAACTAAAAGCCGGTGAGGTTTCTTACGAAAAGCTTATAATCAATCCTTCTTGGTGCAAGGGCTGCGGCATATGTGTAGCATTCTGTCCTAAGAAAATTCTTTCAATCGAGAATGAAAAGGTTAAGGTAGACGACATCGAAAAATGCATACAGTGTGGTATGTGTGAGCTAAGGTGTCCTGACTATGCAATATATGTAGGAGGGAAAAAGAATGAAAAAAGAGGCTAGATTGATGCAGGGTAATGAAGCTTGCGTTGAGGGTGCAATCGCTGCCGGCATGCGCTTTTATGCCGGTTACCCAATAACTCCTTCAACAGAAATAGCAGAAATATCTGCTGAAAAGCTTCCATATGTAGGCGGTAAGTTTATACAAATGGAAGACGAAATTGCAGGAATGGCTGCAGTTATCGGCGGCTCACTTACTGGTCTTAAGAGTATGACTGCAACAAGCGGTCCTGGCTTTTCATTAAAGCAGGAGAACATTGGTTATGCTGCAATTGCAGAGATACCATGTGTTATAGTTGATGTTCAAAGAGGCGGCCCAAGTACAGGACAGCCAACATGTCCTTCACAAGGGGATGTAATGCAGGCAAAGTGGGGCACACATGGAGATCACCCTGTAATAGCACTAACACCTTCTTCTGTTAAGGAAACCTTTGATTTGACAGTAAGGGCATTTAATCTTGCAGAAAAGTATCGTATGCCTGTTCTCCTTATGATGGATGAAGTAATCGGACATATGAGAGAAAAGGTTGAGCTCCCTGATCCATCCGAACTTGAAATTATAGATAGAAAAAGACCAGATTGCGATAAAGATAAATACATAGCTTTTAAGCCAGATGAGGACTTAGTACCACCTATGGCGGATTTTGGAATTGGCTACAGATACCATGTTACAGGACTTGTACATGACGAAACAGGCTTCCCAAGCAACAGCACTAAGGTAGCTGATCAGCTTATAAGAAGACTTGTTGATAAGATAGAAATGCATAAGCATGACATAATTCAGTGGGAGGAAGAGAATACAGAGGATGCTGAGGTAATAATATTCTCCTATGGCTGTGTTTCAAGAGCTGCTCGTACTGCAATGAAGGCCCTAAGAGATAAGGGTGTTAAGGTTGGCACCTTCAGACCTATTACAATATGGCCATTCCCAGAAGAAAGACTATTGGAGCTGGCTAAAAAGGTTAAGACAATAATAGTTGCTGAGATGAACCTTGGTCAAATGGTTCTTGAAGTTGAGAGAATCTGCAATAACGTGACAAAAATTGACAGAGTAAACAAGGTTAGTGGTGATATTATATATCCGGAAGAAATTGTAGCAAAGGTTGAGGAGGTGCTGTAGGATGCCTAGTAATTTAGTTGAAAAGTATTTTAGAACCGAGAAGCTTCCACAAATATGGTGTCCTGGTTGTGGTCATGGTGTAATTACAAGATCAATAGTAGATGCCATCGATCAAGCAGGCTTGGATAAGGATAAGGTATGTATAGTTTCAGGTATTGGCTGTTCTTCAAGAGCACCGGGATACATGGATTTCAATACACTTCATACAACTCATGGCCGTGCACTGGCATTTGCTACAGGAATAAAACTTGCAAAGCCTGAGCTTAAGGTTATAGTTATTACGGGAGATGGAGATGCAACCGCTATAGGAGGCAACCACTTCATACATGCCTGCAGAAGAAACATTGGAATAACTACTATAGTTTATAATAACAACATCTACGGAATGACAGGAGGTCAATACTCCCCTACTACTCCAAAGCATGAAAAAGGAACTACTGCGCCATTTGGAAACATTGATAAGGCATTTGATATTTGTGACCTTGCATCAGCTGCAGGAGCAAGCTATGTTGGTAGATCAACAGCTTACCATGCAAACCTTACAACAACACTAGTTAAGAATGCTCTAAATAATGAGGGCTTTTCACTAGTAGAGGCTGTCAGCGGATGCCCGACCTACTATGGAAGAAAGAACAAAAAGGGAAATGCAGTAGACATGATGAATTGGTATAAGGATAATGCAGTAACAGCAGCAGCTGCTGCAAAGCTTTCAGAAGAGCAAATGGCAGGTAAAATCCTTATAGGTGAGTTTAAAAATAAGCCAGAGCCAGAGTATACTAGTGAATATCAAAAAATCATTGATAAATTGGCAAAGGGGAGATAACTGATGGAGAAATATGAGGTTAGATTAAGTGGTTCCGGCGGTCAGGGTCTGCTTTTAGCCGGAATTATACTTGCAGAAAGTGCAATTATAGAAGGTAAGAATGCTGTACAAACACAGTCATACGGTCCTGAGGCCAGAGGTGGAGCAAGTAAATCCGAGGTAGTAATATCCGATGAAGAAATAGATTTCCCAAAGGTTAGAAACTGTGATATACTTCTTGCACTTACTCAAAAGTCCTATGAACAATACAATCACGGTCTTAAAGACGAAGGTATTCTGATAATCGACAGTTCAGTTAAGGTTGCAGATACCGAAAAGCACAAAATATATTCAGCTCCAATTCTTGAGTCAGCTGTAAATAAACTGGGAAAACCTATGGTTACTAATATAGTTGCGTTAGGTACTATAGTTGGAATAACAAATATGGTAGCTAGAGAAGCTTTAGAAGCTGCTGTACTTAAGAGAGTTCCCAAGGGAACTGAGGATTTGAATAAAAAAGCTCTTGCAATAGGTTATGAAATAGCTCAAGAGGCAATGGTATAGCACATATAATTGACAGCAAGACTTAGCAATGTTAAATAATTAACAAACTTATTAAGATGCAAATGAATGAATAAAGTTGAGGATGGATTTATGAAGGAAAACAACGACTTAATGAGAGTAATACAATCCAAATTTCATAAGCTGAGCAAAGGGCAAAAAATTATCGCACAGTTTATTATGAATAACTACGATAAGGCTGCTTTTATGACAGCTGCAAAGCTTGGCGAAAAGGTAGGAGTTAGCGAATCTACAGTAGTTCGATTTGCTAATGCTATTGGATATTCAGGTTACCCTCAGCTCCAGATTCAGCTTCAAGAAATGGTTAAGACTAGGCTAACGACAGTACAAAGAATAGAGATGTCCTCTGATTTTTCAAATGAAGAAAGTGTTCTTCAAAATGTTTTGAAGGCAGATATTGAAAACTTAAGGGCTACCTATGATGAAATAGATGTTGAAGTTTTTGAAAAGGTAGTAAAAAGCATTGTAGAGGCCAAGAGCATATATATTCTAGGTCTAAGAAGCTCCACAGCGTTGTCTGAGTTTTTAGGCTTCTACCTAAATCTCATAAGGGACAATGTTCATGTAGTCACCTATACCATAGGCGATATCTTTGAGCAGCTTTTTAGAATAGGAGAAAAAGATCTGATTATAGGGATAGGCTTCCCAAGGTATTCTTCAAGGACTATAAAGGCTCTGGAATATTCAAAATCTAGAGGGGCAAAGGTTGTAGCCTTGACTGACAGCCTGCTGTCCCCTCTCTCTTCAAGCTCTGACTATACACTTATTGCAAAGTCAAACATGGAGTCTTTTGTTGACTCTATTGTTAGTGCACTTAGCGTTCTAAATGCACTTATTATTGCAGTAGGTCTTAAAGAGAAGAAGAACATATCACAGAACTTCTCGAGGTTGGAGAATATATGGGAAAACTATAACATCTTTGCGATAAATGATAACAAGTAGTGAGATTGTATTAATATTTATAATCTCATAATTTTTTAGGCAAATTGTGAAAACGCTAACAATCCTATGTCAATTGTGAAATTTAATAAATAATTTTTTAACAATCTTTTACGAAAATAAGCAGGAATATTTGAAATCTGTGGCGAAATAGTATAGCACAAATAGGAAAAGCATATTACTATTACCAGTGTCAAAAGAGTGTATCAAAATGCACTTTTTTATAGAGTATACATCAATAAATATATAAAAATTTAGGAGGTCATACTGTGGCAAAAGTAAATTTGAGCGCCTCTGCATATGTGCAGAAGGTAATCGAAAACGTAAAGAAGAGGAACGCACATGAACCAGAGTTTATTCAGGCTGTTGAAGAGGTTCTACCTTCATTGATTCCGATTCTTGAAAAGCGTCCTGAATACATAGCTGCAAATCTTCTAGAAAGATTCTGTGAGCCTGAAAGACAAATTATGTTTAAGGTGCCATGGATGGATGACAATGGCGATATCCAAGTAAACCGTGGATTTAGAGTTCAGTTTAATGGAGCTATCGGACCTTATAAGGGCGGTATCAGATTCCATCCATCTGTTTATCTTGGAATCATTAAGTTCTTAGGCTTTGAGCAAATACTTAAAAACTCACTTACAGGTCTTCCAATAGGCGGAGGCAAGGGTGGATCAGATTTTGATCCAAACGGCAGAACAGATGGAGAAATACTGAGATTCTGTGAAAGCTTCATGACAGAGCTTTACAGACATATCGGTCCAGACGTAGACGTACCTGCTGGAGATATAGGCGTTGGTGCAAGAGAAGTTGGTTATATGTATGGACAATACAGAAGAATAAGAGGCGCATTTGAGAACGGCGTTCTTACTGGAAAGCACTTGGTATATGGCGGAAGCTTAATAAGACCAGAAGCTACAGGCTATGGCGTAACATATTTTGCAAATGAAATGCTTAAGCATGACGGACTTTCCTTTGAAGGTAAGACAGTTGCTGTTTCCGGTTTCGGTAACGTTGCATGGGGCGCTTGCTTAAAGGTAGCTGATCTTGGCGGTAAGGTTGTTACTTTATCAGGACCAGACGGATATGTCTATGATCCAGACGGAATAACTGGTGAAAAGATTGACTTCCTAAATGAAATGCTCAAGATAGACAGAAACAAGGTAGAAACTTATGCTAAGAAGTACGGAGTACAGTTCTTCCCAGGTCAAAAGCCATGGAATGTTAAGGTTGATATTGTTATGCCTTGCGCTACTCAAAACGATATACACCTTGAGCATGCTAAGCAAATTGTTGCTAACGGCGTTAAGTATATCGCTGAAGGTGCAAATATGCCGACTACAAATGAAGCTATTGAGTACTTACTTGCAAACGGTGTAGTAGTAGGCCCAGCTAAGGCTGCAAATGCAGGCGGTGTTGCTACATCTGCTCTTGAAATGTCACAAAACAGCATGAGAATGAGCTGGACAGCAGAAGAAGTAGACGCTAAGCTTCATCAAATTATGGTTAATATATACAACAATGCTAAGAATGCAGCTGAAACTTATGGCTTTGGCTACAACCTTGTAGCAGGTGCTAACATAGCTGGCTTTGTAAAGGTAGCAGATGCTATGCTTGCTCAAGGAAATTACTAATTTTTAAACTTACTTAATAGTATAAGACTTATAAGGGAATCCACGCGATTCCCTTTATTTTTATCCTTTTATAAATATATAAGCTGGTTTTGTGTTATAATATTATGGAAAATTAAGGTGAGTTATATTCTTTTTCTAATGGAGGTAATATGACAATAGTTTATTTTGTGAGGCATGGAGAATCAGAATGGAACCAACATAACAAGGTCCAAGGGAAAAAAGATATAGAACTTAGTCCCAAAGGGCTTGAGCAGGCGATGCTTTTAGCAAAACGGCTTAAAGGTGAAAAGATAGATTGTATTTATACCAGCACTCTTAAAAGAGCAAAGAGAACAGCAGAAGTAATAAGCAATGAGCTGGGCATTGACTTAATTGAGGTTGATAAGTATCAGGAAATAGGGTTGGGGCCGTGGGAAGGTCTGACAGTAGATGAAATAAAGCTGCAGTATGCGGAGCATTATAAAACCTATAAGGAGGAGCCTGTTAAGTTTATGCTTCCTGGTGCAGAGACGATTTTAGAGGTTGCTGATAGGTTATACTTTGGAATTAAGGAGCTTATTAAGCTTCATGAAGGGAAAAAAATAATAATAGTATCACATGCCACAGCAATAAAGGCGGCAATTATAAAGATACTTGATATAGATATTAACAAGTATAACAGGTTTAGGATTGATAATGCTTCCCTAACAGTTTTAACCTTTAATGATGACTATATAGGCGGTGTTGTTGTCAATACTATAAATGATACCTGTCATTTGAAGCCCATAAGCTCTGAAAGCATATAAAGGGGGACTAATGTTGAAATACGATGTTGTAGTTATAGGGGGAGGCCCAGCGGGCATGCTGGCGGCAGGAACTGCTGCGTCCATGGGCAGAAAGGTGCTGCTACTAGAAAAAAACGAAAAGCTTGGTAAAAAGCTTTTTATAACTGGCAAAGGGAGATGCAATATAACTAATAGTGCTCATATGGATGAGTTTATGAGAAATATACCCAAAAACTCCAAGTTTATGTATAGCGCTTTTAAAAACCTATCCAACCATGATCTTATAGCCATGCTAAACAACCTTGGGCTAACCACTAAGGTGGAAAGAGGGGGGAGGGTTTTTCCGGAGTCTGATAAGTCCAGTGATGTAATAAAGACCCTTGAGAGATACTTAAGGGATTATCAGGTAGATGTTATGCTTAATTCTAAAGTAGAAAAGCTACATATAGAGAGCAATGTGATAAAAGGAGTGACTTTGTCTAATAATAAGCTTATTGAATGTGAGTCAGCTATAGTCTGTACAGGAGGGATATCATACCCTCAAACAGGCTCAACCGGTGACGGGTATAAAATGGCTGAGGAGTCAGGACATAATATAGAGGAGCTTGCACCATCCCTTGTTCCGTTAGTTTCACCTGATGAAGAGGTAAAAGAGCTACAAGGCCTATCCTTGAAAAATGTTGCCATAAAGCTCTTGGTTGATAATAAAGCTATTTATGAAGACTTTGGAGAAATGCTTTTTACACACTTTGGTTTCTCCGGGCCAATAATACTATCGGCAAGTTTTTTTGCTGCTGAGCCACTAAAGCTTAAAAAGAATGTAGTATTAAGCATAGATCTTAAGCCCGCATTGACAGAAGAAGAGTTGGATAAAAGGATATTAAAGGATTTTGAGTCATATACCAACAAACAGTATAAGAATGCACTCAACGAACTGCTGCCTAAAAAGCTTATTCCTGTAGTCATTCAGCTTTCGGGTATAGATGAGCTTAAGGAGGTTCACCAAATAACAAAGGAAGAACGTAAGAGTTTAGCCTATCTTCTAAAAAACCTGCAATTCACAGTTGCAGGAACAAGACCTGTTTCGGAGGCGATAGTTACCTCTGGAGGCATTTGCTTAAAGGAAGTAAATCCCAAAACCATGGAATCAAAGCTCATAAGGGGGCTGTACTTCGCCGGTGAGGTTCTTGACATTGATGCCTTTACCGGAGGCTTTAACCTACAGATTGCTTTTTCTACAGGATATACAGCTGGCTTAAATGCTTGATTTAGCCTGAAGTAGCTTATATCCATTTACATTCTTAATTATTATCTTGTGGAGGCTTCTATGTCTAAACTTGAAGAAAACAAAAATAAATCAAATAGCTGGTGGGCACTAATAGAGAAACGAATAAAACAACTCGTTATGCTCTTAATAGTTCTGCTTATTGTAGTTCAAGCAATATTTATGAATCATGAGCTAAGGTGGACATTTAGCGGAATTGAAAGGCTTGAGGGCAAATCAATTGAAGTTGAGCAGGCATATATAATGAGGGGAAATGTAGAGCTTTCAATAACAAGCAGCTATAGAGGAGTGGCACCGGATATCTATATTAATGGGAAAAAAACAGCAGCCTTCATAAACAATACAGCTTCAATAACTGTTAAGAATAATGATATAATTGAGGTTAGCAGTGTCAATTCCGATGAAGCTATAGAAATCAAAGTAACAGGTTTATCATCAGGTGTAACAGAACCGGCACTTGGAAAGACCTTTAAAATTAGCAAAAATATTGTCATTGTTGGAAAGGCTAAGCTTAGATAGGGGTGAAGCGATGGTCAGCATACGTGGTGCTACTACAATAAAAGATAATAGCGTAAGCGAAATATTAGAGAATACAAAAGTACTTCTTATAGAGCTAATAAGGCTTAATAACCTTGAACGAGATAAAATTATATCAATATTTTTTTCTTGTACAGGCGATGTTACGGCTGCTTATCCAGCTCAAGCTGCAAGAGAGCTGGGACTTAACAATACCTCTCTTATGTGCCTGCAGGAAATGTATGTAGATGGAAGCCTTGAGCTATGTATAAGAGTATGTGTTTTTTATAATGATAATATCGAACAAGCTATAATAAAGAATGTATACCTTAAAGAAGCAGCTTCATTAAGGCCTGATTGGACAATACCTAAAAAGCTTTAAATTTTAGCATACATCTGTTAAAATATAAAGGTCGTTTATTTACTAAGAAGGGGGATAGCAGAGCTTGTACAATAAGATAATTGCCATAGATGGTCCTGCAGGAGCAGGAAAAAGTACAGTAGCCAAAAAAATTGCCAGGGCTTTGCACTATACTTATATAGATTCTGGAGCTATGTATAGAGCTTTAACTTTTAGAGTAATAAAAAGTGGAGTTGGCTCAGGCGATATAAGTGGTATACTAAGCCTTGCTCAAAGCATTAATATTGATTTTATAAATAACAGTATTGTTTTAGATGGTGAAAATGTAGATACATATATAAGACAAGAAAATGTGAGCGGCATGGTTTCTGAAATAGCCTCAATAAAAGAAGTCAGAAGGATTATGGTAGAAAAGCAGAGAGAAATCTCAAACAACAAAAACGTAGTTATGGATGGAAGAGATGTTGGAACAGTCATATTCCCAAATGCATATAAAAAGTTTTTTATTACAGCCCAAATAGATGAGCGTGCTAAAAGACGATATGATGAAATTGTCAATAGTGGAAAAAAAGCTGACCTTGAAGAAATAAAAAGCCAAATCGAAAAAAGAGATCATATGGATACTACAAGAGAGGACTCCCCTCTAAAAATTTCAGATGATGCAATTTTTATCGATACTACAGGAAAAACTATAGATCAGGTGGTTGAGGAGATAATTAGAGAAATTTAATATTGGGGGAAATATTGCATGTTTTAT
>CALJSV010000090.1 GCA_937976095.1 uncultured Clostridia bacterium
CTGTTTCCGAAGCCATAATAACCTGAAAGTATAACCTTATTCATTTGCACATCTCCTACAAGCTGTATGCTTCACCACTTGCTTACTTACAGCTATGCTTTAACCTTTGATTTATATAGTTTTGCTGCTGCGTTGGCAGCAGCAATAAACATCAAGCCAATAATTGCTCCTAATAGTGCTGCGTATCCGGTTCTATACAGCGACATGTACAGCGGAGTCCTAATATGCGAAAAAGTGTTAGTTATAGAAGACTGTCCTACTATCGCAAACATAGCCGCAGCCAGTACAAATATTCTCTCGCTTATTTTTACTTTGCCGTCCTTAAACTGCAAGTATAAGTATGTTGCAAGCACTGTAAGCGGGAAGGAAATAAACACCTCTTTGGTTCTTGGTCTTGCTATAAGTATGTCTTCCAAGAAGTTCCTTATATTAATTTCCCATTCCGGATTTATTATGCTTGATGCATGACCGGTTCTAGCTATGTATACATACCCCACCAAGCCTACAAAGGCAAGTATTACCATATACTTAATCTTTATATCAGTGTTCATAATGGCTTTTGCTTTTTTGTAGAGGTAAGTCAACAAGGCTTTTACGGAATATGCCTCCTTATTGTCAATATTGTGAATCACTACTACAAGCAAAACAACAAAAATTGGCAATATCACGCTTGCCTTTACCCCCGTAAAGATCTCCAACTCCAAGAGATACTTTACATCAGCCATAATACTGCCTATGTATAGTGCACCTAAGAGTGAAATAGCTATTGTCTCAACAAGGCTTACAACTGAAACCAGTATTGGATTTTTAATTACCGGTCTTCTCCCTTTATCTAAATACCGCTTAATATACAGTGTTACGCTCAACGAAGAGAAGATTATTGCTGCACCTAGCGCAAAGAGCTTTACCGATAGGTTTGGCGCTACAAAATATGATGCGATAGTACCCAAACTTAAGATAGCTGCAAAAACTGCATTTACAATAAACCTAAGCTTAAACACACCAACATTGAATAATATCAAACCAAAAATAAGCACCTGCATCGATAGCAGAATCTTAACCCAAAGCGGTGTAGAAAAAGCTTCAAAGGTACTATGCTCTCCGAGGCTGTAGCCATGAGCTGCAATCCTTATCTTCAGGTCATTAAACATCTTTTCGTATTCTGTAAAGTCTGTAAGATAAGTAAAATCATCCTCTTTTATAGGTGTAAGATATATAACACCTATATTTCTCTCAGTAATAGCTCTATAGAGAGAGTTGGTTATTTCTTCAGGCCCATCATAGTTGTAGTATTTGTATCTGGTCTGTATGTATGGCCAAACTGTAAATACTCTGACAAGCCTGTCTCCAGCTATATCTTCGATAACTTCCTCAAGTCCCTCAGTCTTTATATACAATCTCTGATCATCTGGCTCCACCAATCCGATGTTCATGCCCTTCTTATCTATAAGCTCAGTAATAATACTGCTCTCATAATCCTCTCCATAGCCTACAACCTGTGCCCCGCTAAAAAGCAGAAGATTTCTGACTCCTTCATATTTTCCAAGCTCACTTAAGTATATTTTATAAGCTTCTTCAGGATGCTTATAGTTATTCACAGGCCTTAACACCAAAGCCAGTCCGGACTGCTTTATGTAATTTATAACATTAGGGTCAAAGCCCATAACCAGGTTTAATGCCTGAGTTCCCTTAGTTTCCTTTAAGCTCCATTGCTTCTTTAGGTCGTTTATATAGCCTCCGAATACAGCATTCAGCATATCGGACTTTTCCTGCGCTATAAGAATAAAGCTATAACCCTCAGCCTTAACTCCTTCCCATCTTACCTTATCATAAACCTTAAGCTTATCAACTATAAAGTTATAATGCTCTTCTTTATCTATCTGTATTAGCATATCGTATTCTGATGCTTTTGCAACCCTAGCTGCTACGACCGCCGGAAGGCTCTTTTCCCATGCATATGTATTTTTTATATTTCCTGCTATATCATAGAAGATATTATATTCCTCAAGATAATCCCATAGTGTTACCTCCGAAACTCCTATGGAGGTTGCACCCAATTCCTTAAGGTTTTTAAGCCACCACAGCAGCTCATTATCAGACTGTTCTGCTGTAAGCTTGAACTGATTATAATCTAATACTATTTCCGTCATGTTATTTTTATCTTCAACCTGCATCCTCTGCCATGTAACACTCAGAACAGTTATAAGAGACATAAAAACGAAACATATAACCAAACCTATGGCAAGTCTACTTTTCTTCATCAACAAATTCCCCTCTTCTGTATATATTTATCAGCTATATATTATATCCAAGCCAGCTATGAAAGCAGACTTGGATATTTTAAAACAAGCACAAGTTATATTATATCACAGTATATTATTGTACAATATATGCTTTAAAGGAAATACCTTTTATTTTAGTGTATAAGTACCTCTAACTATCATATATGCATCTTCCACTACCTTTAAGCCTCTTCCGTCATCTCTCGAAGAAATCAGCAGATGGTTAAGGGTAATCTGTTCACCTGTCTTTAAGTCCTTCCCTTCTGTTGCATTTGCCAGTCCTCCATTTGCTGACGCAATAGCTGTGCATACTCCTGACCTTACTATTATTTCAGTTCCCTTCCCTGACAAAAGCGTTGAACCCTTTTTAACAAGTATAACCTCATAGGTTGCTGCTGCTTGGTTCTTCATCTGCTCTTGAAGAGCTGTAAGCTCAGTGCTTTTTGCATCCAGCTGTGCCTTTAAAGCATTAATGCTTTCAGCATTAGCTGCCGAATTTGAGTTAAGCCTTGCAACATCCAGCTGAACAGCAGCTATCGCACTATCCACATATGTTTTGAGCTTATCAGTCACCTGTGTAACATAACTTTGAGTTACAATAGGATCTTCAGCTGAGCCAGGCGTATTCCCGTCTGCAAAACCAAAGACAAGCAGTGAAATTACCAAAACAGCTGCTGCAGCTAATACAACGTACGTTTTAACATCCTTCTTCATTGTTTACTCTCCTTCATCACCTTTGTATTGTTGCCTCTTAATATAATTGCTATATAAGTCACGCTAAAGAATTTACATCTTAATGAAGCGTGCCTTATATTTAAGAGAACACATTTAAGCTTGCAATGAAGATTATTTAACGTGTTCTCTATAGACAAATCGCAATCTATATATACTTCGATAAAACTCGTGAAAAATCCTGTGAGTGTTACCAAATCGTAAAAATTTTACATTCTTTATGCACTAGAAACAAAAAAACTGTCAGATTATTAAACCTGACAGTTATATGTACCTTGTGTTAAACCGTGTAGTCAACCAACCCAAAGCTTATCTGCAGACCTTGATCAACCTGCGACATAAGCTCATCAGATAGATGACCAACTCTCTCCTTCAGTCTCTTTTTATCAATGGTCCGTATTTGCTCCAGCAGTATTACGGAATCCTTTGGTATTCCATATTCATCAGCATTTATCTCAATGTGAGTGGGCAGCTTGGCTTTATTGATTTGAGAGGTTATAGCAGCAACAATTATTGTTGGGCTATACTTATTTCCAATATCATTTTGGACTACAAGTACAGGTCTGACTCCACCCTGCTCCGAGCCAATCACCGGACTTAAGTCCGCATAGATGATGTCTCCTCTTTTTATAACCACATCATTCACACTCCGCAAGTCTTGTTTCATAATTCCATATTGTTTCGTTATCTGCTGTTAATCCTAGCTCTGCCAATGTAGCATTTATTTCAGACATTTCCAAATAGCCAATCTTCATTTTTTCGACTATACTAATCTTTTTCAACTCCTTTAGGTAGAAGCGCATTGCATTTCTGACCAATTCGCTTCTATTGCAGCATTCAACATCTGCCAGATCATCAATTTCCTTTAGTAGGCTATCAGGAACGTTTACAACTATCCTTTTCAAATCTGCCACATTAGCACCTCCTGAGTATCACTATGCTTTATCACATACAGATTGAGCCGTTACAATAAAATGCTCAGCCTGACAGCAGTCACAAAAAAAATGAAGTGTGATTGCTATATATGTATGAGGTATGTCTTTGTAAATATGTCTTATCAAAGGATAAACTATATATATTTTTATAAATTATTTTTTACATGAAATATAATGGTTACATGTTTATCCTAACCATATATAAACTATTATATACCAATTCGTACTTAAAGCCTATAGCCAAAAATCTGGAAAAATTAGTCTTGCTCCTTATACAAGTAATTCATTTTATCTACTATTTTACCTGATTTTATATAAACTCTTGGTACTCTTTTGCTTATCATGCAAGCTATTTCATAGTTTATTGTGCCGAGCTTTTCTGCAAGCTCATCAATGTGTATCATTTCTCCCTCTTGCTCTCCAAACAGTACTACCTCATCACCAACAGTAACATCCTCTATTCCGGTAACATCAATCATACACTGATCCATGCAAACACGCCCTACTATCGGAACTCTTTTGCCCTTCACTAAGGCTTCAGCCTTCCCCGAAAGCATTCTTGTATATCCATCTGCATAACCAATAGGCAGAGATGCAATTTTCCTTACTTCTTGAGCTATGAACTTCCTTCCATAGCTGACACTTTGCCCTGCTTGAATTTCCTTAACGTGACTGACCCTTACCTTAAGAGACATAACCTGCTTCAGCTCCAGCTTATTTAGCTGCACCTCGCCGGATGGTGCAAGACCGTACAGCATGATTCCAGCTCTGACCATATTCATGTGAAAATCAGGCAAATCAATTATGGTTGCACTATTTCCGCAATGCTTTATCTTTATTTCTATTCCCTCTCGC
This sequence comes from uncultured Clostridia bacterium, assembly GCA_937976095.1. Taxonomy (GTDB): domain Bacteria; phylum Bacillota; class Clostridia; order Lutisporales; family Lutisporaceae; genus CALGKJ01. The sequence goes on from CALJSV010000090.1 coordinate 4,805, forward strand.
TCCAGTTCAGCACACAGCCATCCAAACCTTTCAAACTGTTGTCGAGTGTAGCTTTTATCAACCTCGTCTGCAGCAGCAAAGTGTGTAAACAATCCCTCTATAGAAAGCATAGGAAGCCTGCTAATACGTTTTATCAGCTCTACACTTTCATGTGTTGGCTGCAGCCCTATACGTCCCATACCTGTATCTATTTTTATATGCAGCCTTGCAGTTTTGTTTTGCTCTGCAGCACTGTTTGATAGAGCTTCAGCTAATTCCAAAGAATAAGCAGACTGCTCTAAATCGTATATGATCACTTCATCTGCTCTTTCCGGGTCAGTATATCCCATTACCAATATAGGAACATCTGTAAAACCCGCCTGTCTTAGCTCTATTGCTTCATCCAACACCGCTACTGCCAGTCTATCTGCACCATTGTCAAGCAAGGTACCAGCTATCTTCGTAGCACCATGACCATATCCGTCAGCCTTTATAACAGCTGTTACACAAGCACCTTGGGCTGTAAGTCTTCTAACCTCTCTTATGTTATGGGCAAGCTTATCAAGATCTATTTCAGCCCATGCCCCTCTCATTTTCCTCAGTTCGTACATAAGTTTCCTCCTAAGCTTTTTCCTTGTTATAACTATTGTATTTCAAATAAATTATCACTAATTCCAGTATTCGCATCAAAATTGCTATAAGTCACTAAAACTGTAGTATTATTGTCCTTGTCAAGTATTTCCATCTTGGCAGGAGTCCCGTTAGAAGCATCCACCCATAGCCTTTGCAATCGCATATATCTATTATCTCCAGCCGGTTCCAATTCTAGTATGTAATACTCTTTATCCAGAACCTTTTTCTTGTCAACCTTCGCCTTCTCCAGCTGTTTAAAATAGCATATAAAGGCACCTACAAAGGCATCGTGCTCCACGGTACCTTGAAAGCCCTCAAGCTTAAGGTATGTCTTGATATCAGGGTGGTATACATAGGCAATGTCTCCGCTAAAAACAGTAGTCTGACCAATGGTGCCATCAGGCTCTACAACCTCGATTCTATACTTGTCAGGAGCTTTATACAAGTGTTTCATTCTGTACTCTGCAGTGCTTTTATTATTTGTTACTTCTACCAGCACTTCGCAGCTATAGGATTTAGTCGTTAGCAGCTTGTTTTTTATGCTCTCCAGTGTATTTTTTGAGCTTACACCTCCGCAGGCTGCAGCTGTAATACATACAGCAAGCATCATGCAAAGACATGCATATCTTCTCATAATTGGCCCTCCCACTCAGACTCTCTACTTAGAAGCTATATTTAAAATTGTATGTGGAATATGACCGTTTATGTCACTTGCTGTTAGTCCATACTTTCCTATTTTTTTTAACTGCTGCTAGCTATCGCCTGAGCTCAGAATCCTACATGAATACTATCTAATGAATATTTCGTCTAACCTCTTCATCTGCTTGGAGCAGCAAATCCTCAATTACCATTCCCTCCCTTTCAAGCGATACCTCTGCTATGGCAGTAGCTGTTGCATAGTCCTTCGAATGGGATATTGTGATATGTATATCTCCAATTCCGTTTTCGCTTACGTATTGCTTAGCCTTTGAGTTAAGCTTCACCATCGGCTTACCTGCGTTAAGTCTTAGTATTTCTATATCCTTCCACCTAAAGGGACCAAGTCCTGTTCCAAGAGCCTTCAGAACAGCTTCCTTTGCTGAGAAGCCGCCTGCAATATGCTGTGCATTCATATTTCTCTTTTTATAGTAATCCAGCTCCTGCTCAGTAAATAACCTGCTTAAAAGCTTTGGATTACGCACTATAGCTTTTTTTATCCTCTTTATTTCAATTATATCTGTACCAATACCAAATATCATTTGTCTTCCCCCTGTCTAATTGCGCTAAAGCTTACTATATAAGTCGTGATAAAGAAATTACATTTAGCAAAATAGAAACACGACTTATATTAAATAGAAAGCACGTGTTATTGAGTATCATAATGTTAATTCATTAGTGCTTTCTATATATATTATAATTCTACATTTTTATAATATTTCCTCCAATTAAAAAACTGCGACTGAATAAGCCGCAGTTTAGATTACTCTTCCAGGAAGTTTTCGTCAAGCTTTTCCATCTCTATAGAGCCCAGCATACCATGTATAAACGAATACAGCTTGTTTACCCGCTCATCATGCTCAACTTTTTTCTGTATTAGGGCTCCAAGTCGTTGTCTTATTTGAAGTATTTCCTGCTGGCATTTTTCTGAATCCAGCTTGCTATCATTTATCATTTCGTATGCGTTCTTTATTGTAATTTTTAAAAGAAGGGTATTCTGCCTGTTAATAAGACCAGGTATAGTTTCTAAATCCTCAATAAGCAGCGGTATCCTTTCATTTATGTCCATAAGCTCCTTTTGGGCTTCGTCCATTTTCGAAATTGCTGCTTTATTATTGTTTTCGTTGATGTCTTTAGAGATATGTAATATCTTGTTCATAACCAGCTTTTTTCTTTTTTCCAGTGCTTGAAGCTCTGCTTCATCACTTTTTTCCTTAGCCAAAAGCTTTTCCAGCTCATCGACAGCCTTGCTCATAGCCTTTGATCGAAAGCTCGTAAAGAGCTGTATCCACTCAGGAGTATATATCAAAATCGGTATTTTGTTTCTTTTTACTATATTATCCTTAAAATTAATGTCCTTCACATACATCTCCCCCATTTTCACTGAGTAACTGCTTATATTATATATCGGTTACTGCTGTATAGCTTTTTTACTCTTTTTAGTATTTGAGCCAGAATTTTTATAAAAAAAAGGGTATTCTTTGTTAGAATACCCCCTTAGTCCTCAACTAACCGTTTCTCACCCTTTATTGACTGAATAGGCTTTATGTCCTGGGTAACCTCCATGGTGCCCATATAGTTCCCCTGCTCATCTCTGACAGCGAAGTATCTTATATAAACATAGAAGCTGCCCATGCTAATCCAGAAGCTCTCACTATCCTTCTTTCCGGACTTAAAATCCTCCACCATCTTTTCTACTATATGTACACTTGCTGGGGGATGACAGTTTTGAACATTTCGTCCTATGATGGCCTTTGTTCTTGCAAACACTCTTTCCTTCCCCATACTGAAGTACTTTACGATATCATCCTTATCTATAAATGTTATATCAACAGGTAGCGTATTAAGTATAGCGTTAAGCTCTTTCATCGCTAAGAAGCCTGTTTCGAACCTTACATTGCCATCAGGCTGTGCCTCAATCTTCTTGTCAGCAGCCATTCCCGCTCTGTCCGGCACCCACTTTCCACTGGGCTGAGTCAGACAGTATCCTATTTCATCGCTTTCATCTGCTATACTGTACCATTCATCCTCTGTAAGTGTATCAACCGCCATGGGAAAGAGAATGTTTTCCTCCTTAAATATCATATCCTTTATTTTCTCTGCAACCTCAGATATATCTTTTATGACTGTATCTTTATTTCCTTCATAGCTGCTGATGCTTGATCTTATTCCTTTTAGTGCACGTCTTATTTCGTCATCAACACCCCACATTACCTTTGGAGGAGCGGTTATCCCATACTTCTCAAGGTATGGAAACAAAAGGTTCTCTTTTCTACTGTAATGCTTATCAACATCCAGCATTTCGTTTACATCCGAAGCCAGCGCATATAGTCCTTCTTTTGTACCCGTGCTCTTAAAATCTTCAATATGTACTTTAACCCTCTCAATCAGCTTTTCAAGCTCTCTATTTTCAAGCATGAAGGTGTTAATCGGGTGACCTGCAGTTTCAGCAGGCTTTCTGATTTCCTCCTTGTGTATATCCTCAATAGAACCCTTAAAGACAGCTGCATGGACATCACAGAGACGTTGAACCTCTTCAACAGGCATGCCTTCCATGATAAGATTCTGCTCCATGTCTGATATTTCTGACGCTGTCACTCCTTCAATAAGAGACGCAAACCTTTCCCTTACATCCTCAAGGCTTGCTCCATTATGAAGCTCCATAATAAGCTCCTTCAGTACTTTTTGCCTGTACTCACGGTTGTTGATTACTTCGCTCATAGCTCTACCTCCTGTTCTATAAGCTGATAAATAGTCTTATTTAAGTCAATTACCTTATTCAACTTAGTCACCTCTAGACTATAATTCCCCAATAATAGAACTTTATTATAAATTTATCTCTACCCTGTTTCTTCCATTGTTCTTAGCTCTATAAAGAGCCTCATCGGCGTTTTTAAAAAAGATTTCTGCACTTTGGCCATTTTTATACAGAGCAACTCCAAGGCTTATGGTAATTTTCCCCACCTCTGTAAAGGAGTGATCATATATACCTTGCCTCACCTTTTCTGCTACCTTCATTGCACCTTCGCTTGTAGTATTTGTGAGTATTATAGCAAATTCCTCGCCGCCTATTCTAGCTAGAGCATCATTTTGTCTAATGCACTTACTTGTTAGTTCAGCAATTTCCTTTAAAACACAGTCTCCTCTATGATGTCCAAAGCTATCATTTACCTTCTTAAAATGATCTATGTCAAGTATTACCAAGCAGAGACTTGTCCCAGCTCTATCTGCATCCTTCATGGTATTCTTAAGATACTCATTAAAATACAGTCTGTTGTATACTCCAGTTAATACATCGTGTATTGTAAGATACTCAAGCTTATCTCTTACATATATCTTTAAGCTTATGATAATGATACCTAGTATAAATAAAATAAACACAATAAAGATCAATAATATTTTATAATATGATATTTTCTTCTCAGAGATGTATTGCGCAATCTTTACTGTTTCATTACATAGCTCCCACATTTTTTCGCTTATAGCTATAAGCTCAAGCTTATTCTCATAAGTATTAGAGCTTCTGTAGCTATAAACACAATCCTTGAAATATTCCCAGGATGTATTAAGCTCTCCCATAGCGGACTGAAACTTGTCCCCTTCCTCGACAAAGTATATCCTGTGGCTTAAAAATTCACTTATTAACCTATCTGTTGCCAATATCATCTCATCAGACCTAGTGCCATTAAGCTCAAGCTTAGCTATTCTTTGTATCGTACCTCTTATAACACCTGCACTATTTATAGCATTAGCATCCTCTTCTATGTTTCCTGTAAAATATATAATCAACAAACCACTTACTGCTATAAGCACAAATATTGCTATAGAAATACCTATAAGTGAATTTGCTCTTAGTCCCTTCATAAAATCACTCCCTAAAGGTAGCAGATAAAGGCTGCTATCCCTTCAAACTTTTTAACAACTCAATAATACTATTATACAATAACAAGCTATGACTTCCTTGCTTTGTTATATATATATCAGACTTTTTAAGAAAAAAATACGGTGTCTCCACCGTATTCAAGCCTAAATACCTATATAGGATTTCACTTTCATGTTATTATCCTTCATCAAACCTTTGTTATAAAAATAATCTATGCTCATCGCTTTTCTTATATCCTGCATTGTTTCAGCTGCTATTCTTCTAGTGCGCTGATTACCACTGTGAAGCATTTCATACACTATTTCCGTTCTTGCTTCGTAGTAAGCTCTCCTTTCTCTTATTGGAGTGAGAATGCTTTCCATTTTTTCATATAGACAGCCTTTACAAGCAGTACAGCCTATAGCTGCAGCTCTGCACATCTGCCCTATGTTCTCAGCTTCATCTTGGTTAAATGCTCTTTGATATTGATACACCGTGCATATTTCCGGGTCACCCGGTATGCTTATCTTTGTTCTGTTTGTATCTGTAAGCGCAGAAAAAAGCTTTTGCTTAACTGTCTCACTACCGTCAGATAGATATATGCAGTTATTTAAGCTTTTTCCCATTTTTGCATTCCCATCCAAGCCTACAAGTCTGGGTACGCTTCCCAATAGAGGCTGGGGCTCTACCAGTACAGGCTTATAAAGCTCATTAAACCTTCGAACAATCTTCCTTGCCAGCTCTAGATGGGGAAGCTGGTCATCTCCCACAGGAATCAGGTGTGCTCTGCAAAAAGTCACATCTGCAGCCTGACTTACCGGATACCCAAGAAAGCCATAGCTTATATCATTGTAGCCATACTGCTTCATCTCAGTCTTAACTGTAGGATTATGTCTAAGGGAGTTTACCGTTACCAGCATGCTGTAATAAACAGTAAGCTCAGCAATCTCAGGTATCATTGACTGAACAAACATCGTAGCTTTTTCGGGATTTAAGCCGGAAGCAAGATTGTCCAGTGCTACATTCATTACATTCTCCTTTAGCTTTTCCGGTTTATCAAAGTTTGTAGTCAAGGCCTGCACGTCTGCTATTATTATCAGTGTGTCGTACTCTTCCTGAAGAGCAACTCTGTTTTGAAGACTCCCAAGGTAGTGTCCGATGTGAAGCTTCCCAGTGGGTCTGTCTCCGGTAAGTATTCTCTTTTTGCTGTTTTTATTTTCCATAATATTCATTCCTCTCATTAAATAATTCTGAAGCTTAACTAATACTCCACCACCAACCATCAAGCATATTACCATCTCCTCTAACAAAAAAATAAAAACTCCTGCCCCATCAAAGGGACAGGAGTTAACCTGCGGTACCACCCAAATTAACCGCATGTCTTTATCAGACAAGCAGCTCACTCGCTCAGATACTAAGTATCAATGACATGTATAGTAATGCACATCTCAGATACAAGCATATCGCAGATACTAGTATATCTGGTTCCTGTAACGGAGGAAAACCGTCAGCGCCTACTCTAAAAGCATTTCGGGCTGCTCTCTCGGGACCATTCCATACAGCTGTCTTGCCTGCTTACACCAACCGCAGGCTCTCTGAAAAGCTTCACCGCATGTACTTTCCCCGATCATAGATTTACTATGTTTTTATATATTATATTAAAGTACTGCTCAAAAATCAACTAGCAAGGCACAAAAACTTCAAACTTGGCACCCTTGCCCAGTTCACTTTCAACACTTATGCTGCCGCCGTGAGCTTCGACTAATGCTCTAGCAATGGCCAGACCTATTCCACTGCCTCCGGTATCTCTATTTCTTGACTCATCCGCACGGTAAAACCTTTCAAAAATAAATGGCAGATCAGCCTCAGATATACCTTGTCCATTATCCTCTATGGCAAGCACTACGAAGTCATCTTCTTTCCTGTCAGATATTTTGACAATACCTCCCGGCTGTGTATACTTAAGTGAATTCGACAGAAGGTTAACCAGAACCTGTCTTAGCTTATCTTTATCAGCACATATTTTTATGCTGCTCTCGTCATATTCCAGTTCAATGCCTTTAGCTGAAAACTCGCTCTGATAGTTCAACAATATAGGAGTAACTAATTCAGCTATTGCAAATTCTGTTTTTTTGAGCATGATGGCTTCCTTTTCATACTTTGCCAGCTTCTCTAAATCCCCAACCAGCCTGCCTAATCTTATTATCTCCTCATGACAGCTCTTTAGTCTCTCTACATCGGCTTCCCATATGCCATCTATCATGGCCTCCATATGGCTTTGAAGGGTCGCCAGAGGTGTTCTCAGTTCGTGAGCTACATCTGCCGTAAGCCGTTTTCTTAAGCTTTCCTGCTTATATAGGGTTTCTGAAAGGTTGTTTATTGTACCTGTCAGCATGCTTATCTCTTTAATTGAAGATTTCACATCGCATTTGTCTGTGAAATTTCCTTTGGATATCATTTCCGCTGTTTTTGTTACCTTACTTATAGGAATACTTAGTTTTCGTGCCATTATATATCCAAGCACCAGTGCTACTGCTAGTGATAGTAGCCCTATTCCAAATATAACTCTATTTAATGTGTTTATAAAGCTCAGGTCTATGTCATTAAAATAAAAAGGCCCATAGTATCCTATCTTAACACTTCCTACCTCTGCTCCACCGACTATGATTGGATAGATTCGCTCCTCATATGCGCCCTTCCAATTGGGATACCTGCTCACCATATTATGTGTAAGATCCATAATCATTTTTTGGCACAAGCCGCTGTTATACTCTAGCGCACTCCATATTACACTTCCATCATTTTTTAAAATGCTAATGATTAGTCCCTGTTCAAGTGCATTAATCCCAACTTCCTCTATTGTTGAATAGTTCCACTTCCCGTCTTCAATGTATTGTCTTCCTATCATAGAGACTATTTCATCGTTTCTTTTTTCTTGCGTCTTTATAACATACTCTCTAAAATACTTTTCCAGATAAAGATTAGATGCAAGGCTAATAAAAAAAACGCATAGCAAAGCTATGAACACATAAGAAAGAGACAGCCTTGTTCTAAGACTCATTTTCATATATTATTCACCACCAAATCTATAACCAACACCATAAACAGTAATAACGTACTTAGGCTTTTTGGGATCCTCCTCAAGCTTTTGCCTAAGGTTCTTAATATGAGTATCTATAGTTCTGTCAAAGCCCTCGTAATCATCTCCAAATGCAAGACAGACGAGCTCATCTCTTGTAAATGTTTTTTGAGGTGCTCCTGCCATTGTAATAAGCAGCTTGTATTCATTGGGTGTGAGGCTTACAGGGCTTCCGGCTGCTGTTACCTCATGCTTTTCATCATCTATCAGAAGCTTTCCATTGTCAAAGCTCAAAGGCCGCTTTGTGTTTGCATTCCCCCTGCTGCGTCTTAGTACAGCTTCTACTCTTGCAAGCAGTTGTCTTGGACTAAAGGGCTTAGTAACATAATCATCAGCCCCTATCTTCAATCCTCTAAGAATGTCCTCCTCCTCCACCTTTGCAGTCAGCATTATAATTGGAGTAGAATTGGTCTTTCTTATAGACCTGCATATGTCTTCACCAGTCATGTCTGGAAGCATAAGATCTAAAATTACTACGTCAGGCTGCATTTCTGAAAACATGTTCAGTGCAGTCCTGCCATCATACGCCTCAAGCACTTCGTAACCAGCATTTATCAGATATGACTTAACAACCTCTATTATCTTTTTTTCATCATCTACCATCAAGGCAGTAAGCTTTTTCATTAGCGCTCCCCTCCTGTTAAAATTATACCACTGTAAGGATAAATCTTACAGTGGTATAGTTATTTATTAATGGCAGAGACCACTGCCCGCTGGAGCCTCATAGCTGGATATTTCATTTTTTATTTCATCCAGATTTATAGCATTAATATCATCCACTACTTTAACATATCCATTAATCGTACCAAGCCAACACCTGAATGTAAAATCCCTCGTTACCTCAAGCTCCGGGGTTTCGAATTGCTCTTCGCCTAAATCCAATGCACCCCTATATTCCTGGAATTCAACTACAGAATTGCAGGAATTAAGCTGTTTTACATCAAAAACAAACTTAACCCTAATGCCCTTTTGTAGGACTACAGCTGCAGGCGAATAGCCTGAATCATCAACCTTTATTGTAACAAGCTGAAGACCATTCTCTGCTTTAGCAACAAAGATGTCATCGGTAGGTACTACTCCTCCTCCAAATCTGGCAATTGTGGCTTCCGGGCTGTTGAACTGCGGTGATTGATTTGCTTGCCTATCATCAGCATCATCTGCACCTGCACCCGCTCCACCTGCTTTGATGTTTAAAATATCATCTACAACAGTTATACTGCTTCGTATCATTCCCATCCAACATGAGTAGGGAACCTTGCCAGTTTCATCCGGGGTAAACTCTACTATATTCTCCCCAAGCTTCAGCTTTGCCTGAATACCATATTTGGGTATTATTATGGCATTATTGCATCCGTTTAGAGTTCCTTCCTCAGCGTTTATTATGAATCTCACTGGAATACCCTTTTGGACAACGATTGGTTCATATCCGCCTGATTTAAGGTTGATTCTTACTGTCTGCACATTATCGCCCAATACAGCAACATTACCTGATACAGTTGATGCAGACACTGTATTTATGCCTGATAAGCTTAAGCCTCTTCCCATCATCACCACACCAAGCGCTATAACAAGGACAGCACTTGCCTTCATAAGCTTATTAGTAAACCTGCCGCTTAAGAATGAGCTGATAGCTCCAAATCCAAACATCAAGGGAACGGTACCTATGCTAAACATAAACATCGACGTAGCTCCCATAAGCACGCTTCCGGTTCCGAGAGCATAAAGCTGCATTGCCTGCAAAGGTCCACAGGGCATAAAACCATTTATGAGTCCAACAACAAAAGGACCGTGTTTTCCTCTTTCCTTTGAAAGCTTGCTGCCAAAAATACGCGGAAGTCTTGGATTAAGCTTTCTTAGCCATGGGAATATATTAAGCATGTTAAGACCCATTATTATCATAAACACACCTGAAATTATGGCAACTGCACCCTTCGCAGCGCCGGAAAAGCTTACAGCAGAGCCGATTCCACCCACAATACCACCAATGATTGTGTATGAAACTACCCTTCCTGAATTGTATAGTAGGCTTGGCTTAAGCCTGGAAAGCTTAGAATTATCATAATGCTTATAGGACATGCACTGGGACAGATTTATGCCGCCGCACATAGCAATACAGTGCAGCGAAGTCAACGCACCTACTACAAAAAGCAGTCCAAGGCTCATTGACTGATTTACTTCAGGTATAAAGTTAAAGCCTACAGTATGCTTAATAATAACAAAAAGTGCTAAGGCTATTATTCCCAAACCCAAAAGCTGGTTTATGGAAAACGCTTCTCCTCCCTTTACATCTATCAGCTTATATCCCTTTTTTTCAATTTCTGTTTTTACAAAATCTATAGTAACCGCTTTTTCATCATAGCTGAATTCTACCCTCGAAGCTGCATAGCTTGCTTTTATATCAGCTATGCCATCAATATTTTCTAAGTATCTCTTTATTATGTTCTCACAATTACTGCACGTCATACCTTCAACTTTAAATACTGCTTTTTTTATGCTCATTGTAATCACCCTCCATCAATTGCATATAACCATAATTATTGTACCAGTTAATTGTGAAGATTTCATGATGAAAATTCGATTTTCATATTTTTTCTCCATAGAAAATTCATTTTTATAAAGTATAATATATGTATATATAATTTTGAAAGGAGTTTAACATGAAGGATGTATCATTTTTTTTAGCTTTTTCAGCAGGTTTTTTGTCTTTCTTGTCTCCATGTGTGCTTCCTTTGGTTCCGGCTTACTTGTCTTATCTGACAGGTGCGTCTGTAAGTGATTTAGAAAGCAGCAAGCAAAGAAATCAGGCAATTTATAAGTCCATAGGCTTTGTAATTGGCTTTTCTGCAATATTTATACTGATGGGCTTATCAGTAACCACAATAGGAAAAGTTTTCATAAAAAACAGAGAGCTTTTTACAAGGCTCAGCGGTTTGCTTATTATTTTATTTGGTATACATATTTCAGGCATATTAAAGTTTAAGGCTTTATACTTTGAGAAAAGGCTTTTCAGGCTTCAGGACTCAAAGGCAAGCTCAGTATTAATGGGTATGGCTTTTGCTGCCGGGTGGACACCGTGCATTGGTCCCATATTATCCTCAATCCTTTTGTATGCCGGAAGCATGGATACAATAGGAAAAGGGGTGCTACTGCTGTCCGCATATTCCCTTGGCCTGGCAGTTCCCTTTCTTGCAACTGCGGCCGCCATAGGAAGCTTTCTTAAGTATTTCAGAAGGATAACCAAGTACTTCCCAATAATATCTCTTATAAGCGGTATACTTCTCGTTATTGTTGGAGTGCTGATATTTACTAACAATTTTTCTATATTGAGTAGCTATTTTAATATAGTAAATCCATACTAAATGTTAATCAGGAGGTAGAAAATGAAAAGAAGTGTGTTGATTTGGATAATTGCAATACTGCTGGTTGCAGCTGCTGGCTATCTCGTGTTTTTTAATAACACCGGAAAATCTGACGAGGACGGCATAGGCTTCAAACTTCAGGATCTAAACGGTAAAGAATGGTCTGTTAAAGAACTGAAGGGAAAGAGGATTTTTTTAAACTTCTGGACTACCTGGTGCGGTTATTGTAAGGTTGAGATGCCAGATTTGGAGAGAATTTATCAGGAGACCAAAGACACGGATCTAGTCATACTTGCCGTAAATGTTGCTGAAAGCAAGCAGCTTGTAAAAAGCTTTGTTGATAACAACAAGTACAGCTTTACTGTGCTGTTAGATACTGGCGGGGAGGTCTCAAAGCAATACAATATCTCAGGTCTTCCAACCTCAATCTTCATAAACAGCGATGGTACAATAGCTGAGGTATGGCCTGGCTATATGAAGTATGAGCAAATGCTGGAGTATATTAACAATCTAAAGTAGGAATAATTAAACTGCTGTGCTCTTTAATACATTTCTGCTATAATAAGGATGTTACTAAATTACAGGAGGATGAGAAAATGAACAAAAATCCCATAGCTACAATAGAAATGGAAAATGGTAATAAAATAGTTGTCGAGCTATATCCGCACATAGCTCCCAATACAGTAAAAAACTTTGTATCTCTCGCCAACAAAGGCTTTTACAACGGCCTGATATTTCATAGAGTAATCCCAGGCTTTGTTATACAAGGTGGATGTCCTGAAGGCTCAGGCATGGGTGGCCCAGGCTACTGCATCAAGGGCGAGTTTAGCGACAACGGCTTCAAAAATGACTTAGCTCACGATAGAGGAGTTATATCCATGGCCAGAGCTATGCAGCATGATTCAGCGGGCTCACAATTCTTCATAATGCACGAAGTTGTTCCTCATCTTGATAGGAAGTATGCAGCCTTTGGCAAGGTTACAGAGGGCATGGAGGAAGTAGATAAGATTGCAAATGCAAGAAGAGACCCTATGGATAAGCCATATGAGCCTCAAAGAATGAAGACTGTTACAGTTGAAACCTTTGGAATTGAATATGGAGACTTGGAAAAGGTTCCGGAAATAATCGGGTAGGAGGGAAAATTAAATAATTTTCCCGACCTCCCACAGCACCGCACGTACGGTTCTCGTATACGGCGCTTCCTAAGTTTACGCACTAACAGTTTTGAAATAGTCAGAAAAGAACAGATACCCTGACTCTCTG
>CALJSV010000091.1 GCA_937976095.1 uncultured Clostridia bacterium
GGAGGAGCAGGAGCCCCACTAAGAGATGCATACCATGATGAAAAAGGGGTAGTTGTTCCACCACTGCCCGTATACCATTTTGTCGTTGTAGATATAGAAAACGACCGTATAAAGATAAGAGCTATATCAGACAAAAACATGCTTATTGACGAATTTGAAGTATAAATGGTGAATGGGGGGGACAGTTTGCTGTCCCGCTTTTTATTTTTTCAGGTTATTTTTAACTTGAGTCATTAGAGTGTCGGGAGCTACTATTCTGACCTTCGGATTTTCCTTAAGCTTTGAAATTACTTTACTTACTCTATCCATATCCTTACTCCATGCATGAACATAAACAACACTATAAGCAGTAGGCTGCTTGACATCTGTTTCTCCTTCTGCAATGCTGCTGTTTATTTTATTTATAAGGCTTTCCTCTTCCTCTAGGTTAGCCCAAAGCAGATAGCGGCATGAGACTATAGGTTTTTCGTTAGACCACAGTATTTCGCCCTTGTAATCATCCTGTCTCTTGAAGTTTAGATAGAAAATACCTTCAATATTGGGCTGGTTGGTATACTTATCGTAAGCATATATATCTCTAAAGCCATTATCATCTATAACAGATACGTACCTTTGATCCACCTCCTTCATATAGCTATTGAGCTTCCGCACATGAAGGCTAAGGTCATCTGGATCATACTTGCTGGGAAGCATATAGCCAAGCCCTGAAGGGGAAACCATAAAATAGTCTCTGTGTTCTCCTTGCTTAGCACTTTTGTAATAAAGATTAAAAACCGAGGGAGTCAGGTAGTACATGGATGGACTAATAGTCCAGCCCATATTGAAGCTTCCTCTTTGTGTCGAACCATACCATTTTGGAGAGGTATAGCTACTGCCTAAGTACCACTGCTGGTTGTCGCCATCAGACATAATGAAGGTTACATAATGAACACCTTCTTCTTGGGAAGGAGCTGGGGATTCATATTGTGAAGCAGGAGTACTGGGAAAAGCACTAAGAACACTTAAATTATAAGACCAATCTGCCGGAATAACACAAACGCCATTTTGGGATGCAGTGCTGATATTTACATATTCATCGGGACCCCAGCCTAGGCAAATTGAATCCTTCTCTAGGGAACTAAACACCTTATTTCTTAGTGCTACCTGCTTGGGGTCACTTTCGTAGAAGACAAGGGATTTAGTCATAATTGCATAATCTCTTAGAGCCGAATCAATCTTGGGCGATAGCTCAATAACCATGTTTTTATTTAGGTCGGAATTCCATAGGTTATTAAACGCCCAGCTTTCATCAGTATTTCTACAATCCCCTACAGGCTTTGTGATCCCTATTGATTTCACCTTTGCTTCAAGGTTTGCATCTATAGCTATACTCTGCTCAAGAGCTGCAAGGGTGCAGGCGTTATTTATGGAAGGATCATTGTCTGAGCTTCTGCTATAGAGTACATAGCCCTTTACGTAGGCCTTATATCTATTTAGCAGCTGCCATGGATCGGTCACTGTTTTATAATCAACACCATAGTTAGCCTTAAGATCATCCAACCAAAGCTTATAGTCCGGATGAGAAGAGCTGGTTAAGTAAATAAGTGAGTCAGAATTATTTGCAATTAAACCCTGTAATGTTGAAAGCATGGTTCTTTCAGCAGAAGAAATATTATCTTGAGAAATTACAAAAAGCTCCTTTGGCTGCATGGTGTTTTTGACAAAGCCCGAGGTTAATGGCTGCCTTGACTGAGACCAGTTTGTCTTAAAGTTATCAGTATTCTCAATGCAATATTTGTGAAAGGCCTTAAGAAATTCTATTCTTTCTTTGCTATAAAAGCTTTGCACACTATTGGGGCTGAGGTTTGCCATAGCCACCTGCCTATCTATTATCTCTTCTGCAGAAATGGTCTTGGCATTTTTCATCATATCATACATAGCCATAAAGGTAGTTGTTCTGCCTATTCCTTCCTTGCAGTGAAAATGCAGCCACGTGGGCTCTCTAAGGCTACTGATTGCCTTTACAAAATAATCTACCATATCATCTGAAGGAAGCTTTCCATCAGTAACTGGTACTCTGAGATAAGATATTTTGTGAGATTCAACTACTTGTTTTTCGCTTTGAACCTTCTTAGGTCTAATGCTTATTTTAGGGTGATTGAAAAAACGTATGGGCTTGTTAAGTACAATACCATTTAGCATGGCTTCTTCAGCCTTTAAAACCTGATCTAAACTCATACCGGCATTTGCATTATTGAGCTTATTAGCCCAGCTTACTGCATTACCATTAAGAAAGCCATGGGATTCTTGCCGTAAGTCGATATCCAGTATAGGAAGCTTCGCACCTATGGAACTTTTGATGAACCTTATGCCATTTACAGAAAACTGATGGCTGCCTGAGATATTCAACTCATCGAGACCGTTCAGGTTAAGCTTTTGATTGGTTTTTACTAATGCTAGGTCTGTAGTCTTTCTAAAGTGCTTAGGCATTACTTTGTTGTTTTGAGCTTCGATAACCAGATGAGCTGTATCATCCTCAAAGACTGCTTCGGCAGGGTTTGAATAGCTAAAGAAATAAAATGATGTAAATAATATAGCTGCAAGTAGAAGGATTGTAATACTCGATCTTTTAAACATTAGAATCTCCTTTCTTTTGTGCGAGAAATTTTTATAAAAGAAAAATTCATTAATAATTTAATCCAAATACTTATATTCTATGTAAAGCAGTATATATGTAAATTTTGAGCTTAAAAAAATTCAAAAAAAAGAGGCATCGAAATGCCTCAGGCTGCTATACGCCGTTTAATACTCTTCTCCAGTATTCCTTAGCCTCTCTTTCCATTCTTGCCAATCTGGTATAATAATCCGGAAACTCATTAAGGTGTGCTAGAGCGATTTTTCCTGTAAGGATCGGATCATTATTGGTTACGTTGGTAGTTGGATCTATCAGACCATGCTCAAGCTCTACATTCATGCCCATCCAGAATTGCTCAAGGTCAAAAAAAGGGCTGTTTACATTTACTCCAAGTGCTCTTGCGACTCTACAAGCTTCATCTCTTGTAAACTGTGCAGGCTGAACTGCTTCACAGCTCTCCACCGGGTTACAGTGCTTAAGAAACCTCTCGGCCAAATCCTCTATGCTGTTTCTATAATCTTGGTGCTTACCCATTCAAAAACCCCCTTATGATTTTTCAGTATATACTATGCAGATTTATGCAATTTGTCTATACTGAAATAATTTTAAAAAAACTGGCTCTGCAATTCCAGAGCCAGTTTAGTGTATATTAGAGTTCTTTTAAGGGTTTCAACCATACCTTTACCAATATGGCGTACTCATGTGAAAGCCACAATTAAATTATAACGTAGAAGCCCTAAGCTTGATATGGAAAGAATTATTATATTATAAATTGCGAATAATACACTTATATGACTAAATATTACAGAGCGTGGTGAGAGGTGATTCAAGATTAGTGAAAGTAAAAACTCCAATGAAAAGGAAAATCAGAAAATCAGCTTAGAAAGCGTAGATGAGCAGCTTCTCGATTGTCCGGATATTATACGAAAAATTATTTACATCAGTGATGAACAAATAGCTTGCTTTTATTATATTGAAGCCTTAAATGAGCTTAACCTACTTCAGAGAGATTTTATTAGTCCTATCACCTCAATGAGTGTTGAGCAATTGTCAAATGAGAAAAATATTTACAAGCTGCCATGCAATAATATCAGCTTTCTCAAAACTAAGGATGAGGTAATAGCTAATGTTATGGCAGGAGACTCGGTGTTTGTCTGTGATGCTCTTCCTTATGCATTTTCATGTACTCTTACAAGTATTGAGGTCAGAAGTATTACTGAGCCTGAGACAGAAAAAAACGTCAGGGGTCCTCATGAGGGCTTTGTTGAGTACCAAGCAACCAATATTTCTATTCTTAGAAGGAAGATAAAAAATAACAGGCTAAAATTTAAAGCTGCTATCCTTGGGGCTCAGACAAGTCAACAGGTTCTGCTCGCTTACATAGAGGGTGTTGCAGATATGGAGCTTGTAGACTCACTTTATAAGAAAATAAGTGACATAAAAATTGACGGACTTCAAGCCATTGGATATATAGAGCAAAGCATAGCATCACATCCAAATTCTCTTTTTCCTCAGTTTCTACCTACTGAAAGGACTGATAGAGCTATGGCTGCTCTTCTAGAAGGAAGAATTGTCATTATGCAAGAGGGAACACCTGTAGTTCTTATTGCACCTGTTAACTTTTTTTCGTTTTTTCAGGCTTTGGACGACTACAGTACCTTATGGCTGCATGGGACTTTTTTACGGATGCTAAGGATAACAGCGCTCTTAGTATCTGTGTTTTTGCCATCACTTTATATAGCGATAACATCCTTTCACTATTATGCAGTACCTTTAAATCTGTTGGTTCCCCTTGCTGAGTCAAGGGCTAAGGTTCCATTTCCTCCTTTTATAGAGGTCCTGATACTGGAGATTGTAGTTGAATTGGTACGTGAAGCAGCTGTAAGGCTGCCATCCTATGTAGGAACAGCTATAGGTGTTGTTGCCGGTTTGATCATTGGCGAAGCAGCTGTTCAGGCGGGTATTGTTAGCGACCTACTTATAGTTATAGTAGCTGCAACAGCAGTGGCATCCTATGTCATACCATCCTATGATATGTCATTGGCTATCCGTATAATACGCTTTCTGCTTATTTTGGCAGCCTCTTTATTTGGAATTATCGGAATTGTGGTGGGCACTGCACTTACGGTAGCTCACCTCCTGACACTGGAGTCTTTGGGACAGCCTTATTTACAGCCATTTGTTCCTTTGACTACCAGGGACTTGAAGGATACAATCTTAAGATTGCCTATCCAAGCTTTGGGGCGTAGAGAAAGAATGACAGGGACAAAAAATAAGATTAGAGGGGGAAGCAATGACAAAAAGAAATAATATAACGTCAAGGCAGATGGCTCTCCTGACCTTTGTGACTCAAACAGGCTTAGGGGTCATCATGCTTCCATCTATATTAGCGAGGGATGTAGGGCACGATGGCTGGATATCTGTATTAGCTGCAGGTCTAATTGCTATTGCATTGAACATGCTGCTGGTTTTGCTTCTAATCAGATATTCGGATAAAGACATTTTTGACATTAGCAGTTTGATATTCGGAAGGGTTATAGGTACAGCTATTAATGCTCTTCTTGTTCTATATCTGATAATGGCAGCAGTAAGAGGGGTTAGAATATTTACGATTTTTTTAAGGCTTACTGTACTGCCTCTTTCACCACCTATAGCTGTTGCTGCTTTTGTAATGCTGCCATCAATTTATATGGTTCGACAAGGATTAAAATATGTAGTTAGATTTAAGTATGTATCAGCTGTTTCCTATTTTATTGCTATATCTTTAATAACTCTAATGATTAATGACCTAAGGTTTTCATTTCTTTTGCCCGTAGGGGAAGCGGCACTAGACAAGATAATATTAAGCTTACCCAATGCTTTTGCTGCCTTTATTGGACTTGAGATTATTGCTTTTGTTTTTACAGAAATAACCGACAAGGAAAAGGCATTTAAGTGGCAGCTTATCGCAAACTCTATAAGCTTGGTTTTCTATTTGCTTATTGTTTTTGCTACAACAGCTTTATTTGGAGAAAACCTTCTCAAAATCCAAGTGATCCCCTTATTTAATCTTGCAAGATCTTATAATGCACCAATTTTTGAAAGAGTAGACCTGTATATGATAGCTTTGTGGTTTGTCGTTATGGGCTGCTCAATGAGGGCCTATATGTCTACAGCATACTATAGCCTCCAGAAGGTTTTTAAGGTGAAAAATACAAGGAAGACACTTGTTGTTTTTTTTATAGTATTAGTTGCTATTAGCAGGATGCCAAAGGATATAAACGAAGCTTTAGTATTCCGAAGTATTACTGATTATTTTGGTATGGGAGTCACTGTGTTCTTAATACTATGTCTTTGCATATCATTTGTTTATAGAAAGGGAGTGAAGCCCAATGAAAAAATCTAAGCTTGTATCAGTCGTATTACTTTGTATACTGGTGCTTGTGCAGACAAGCTGCTGGGATCAAAAAATATATGAACGAATTGGATTTATTCTTCAGTTGGGTCTTGAACTTGATAACGAGGGTTCAATGATTTATACAGTTTCAGTGCCAATTGTGTCTCCAGACATAGAGGGAAAGGTCGAAATTCTCAGTACAACTGCTGATCTTTTGAGAGAATCCAGGGAGAAGGTAAGGCGTGTATCTGGGAAGATTGTTGAAGGCGGAAAGACGCAGCACATTTATTTTTCTAAAGAACTGGCTGAGAAAGGAATTGGTGGGCTACTTGAAATATTCATTAGACATACTGAAAATCAGTTGCTTGCTAATATAATTGTAGTAGATGGAAGCCCAAAGGAAATGATGGAGTTGTCGGCGAAATTCACAGATAAGCCAAGGCCTACGTTTTATGTTAATGACCTGCTGGTGAGTGCACGTTTAAGCTCATATGCTCCGGAAACGAGGATTTATGATTTTTTGATAATGGAGTTTTCTAAAACTATTGATCCGACAGCTCCTTTATTCAGGTATGATAAAAAGGAGATAGAAGTAATTGGCTCGGCATTGTTTAGTGGAGATAAATTGGTAGGTGAATTAAATACAGAGGCTACAGGCTTACTCAATACATTAGCAGGTGTAGGAAGAAAGCTTCAGTACACATATAAGGATAAGAAAGAAGCACAAAGGATAAAAAACGGAGCTTCTATACTAATAAAGGGAGCAAAGAGACATATTGATTTATACTTTGATGAAGATATCCCATGCATAGAAATAAAGCTTGATTTAATTGCTTCATTAGAGGAGTGCAGTCAAAAAATCGATTTTAGTAATACTGAGGAGAAGAGGAAGTTCGAGGATGAAATAGCTCTTGCAATAAAAAAGGATTGTTTAGAGCTTTTAGAGTATCTAAAAGCTCT
The DNA here is from genome assembly GCA_937976095.1 of uncultured Clostridia bacterium. Lineage (GTDB taxonomy): Bacteria > Bacillota > Clostridia > Lutisporales > Lutisporaceae > CALGKJ01. The sequence continues at coordinate 6,951 of CALJSV010000091.1, forward strand.
GGGGTCAGACCCTATCGGATTTGGAGAGATAGTGCGATCAAGGCATAATGATTACTGGAGGTCTATGGAGTGGAAGGAAATGTATAAAGAGGCTCTTTTTGATGTTGAGGTGAATCTAGTGCTTGAGTTTTATGGAGCAATAAATTAACTCATTGTTCTAGCTGATACCAAGCTATGATGCTCCAACAAAGTAGCTGTATGCTTGCTTTACATCAGCTAGCACATAATAAAACATGTTGTTTTATCTCTTGTGAAAGTTTATTTCTTCAGGCCGATAACTGTTTCAGCGGCTTTGTTATCAACTATAAGCTGCTCATCTAGGTTATGCACATGATAATAGCCCTTGCGCATCATGAACTGAGTAATTGCTTCATGGTTTTTGATGGCAGTGCTTAGATGTCTTTTAAGAACTTCTCTAACCTCAGGGGTTGCGGCCTCTGATATTGCAACTGCATAGTTTTTCACACCAGCTTTGGCAGTGATTAGAAAATCTGTTGCAATGACCTGTTCGGTCATGTCAGCCATACCTGCTAAGCTTTGCAGTATGTTCATTTTATTCACCTTCCTTAATGCCTGATAAGGCTTCTAGTGTATGGGAGTGATTTCGGATTCTGACTTTTTTATAGTATTTTCAGGGACAGCATAGTCAGAATTTTGGAGTAAGCTCTGCAGCTCCTTTATTTGCTCAACTGAGCTATTAAAGTCCCGCTCCATCAGTGTCTTAAGCTCATCGTCCTTTACCAGCTTTGACATAGTTACTGCCTTTGTAGCACATACATTTTTGAAGGTCAGTAATTCATGAAGCTCAAAGGCTTCATGTGGTGCCAGAGTTTTTTTGGTGCTCAAAATATCACTTCCTTTTTTTATTATAGTTTAATGCACAAAAGGCTTTAGAACTACCTTTATACATCCATCAGTTCGTGTGTCAAACACCTCATATCCCTTTTCCGCTTGGCTGAGTGGCAGCCTATGAGTAACTATATCACTAGGATCAAGCTTTCCTTCAGCTATCATATCATAGAGCTTTGGCATATATGGTATAACAGGAGCTTGACCTGTCCTTAGCTCTATATTCCTATTGAATATATCTCCAAGAGGGAAGGCGTTATATCTTGAACCATAAGCTCCTGTCACCTGTATAATACCGCCTTTTCTTACCGCCTGAGTCGCTATTACAAGTGCTCCCATAGCTCCGCCATGCAGCTTAAGCCCTGTGGCAAGAAACTCCATAGGAGTCATTTTTCCATCCATTCCGACACAATCAATAACAACATCTGCCCCGCCCTTGGTAATCTCCTTTAGATATTCTCCTGTGTTTTCATGATCTTCAAAATTTACTATCTCTACTTTGTTGTGGTTCTTTGCATGCTCCAGGCGATAATTCAGGTAGTCAACTGCTATAACTCTTTTGGCTCCCTTTAGCCATGCGAACTTCTGTGCCAGCAAGCCTATAGGTCCGCAGCCCAGTATAATTACGGTATCACCAGCTTTAACCCCGGCATTATCAACACTCCAGTATGCAGTAGGTACAACATCGGCAAGGAGTACAAGCTTTTCATCCTCCACCTCGCAGCTTTCAGGAATACGAAACGGAGTGAAATTGGCGAAGGGTACTCTCATGTATTCTGCTTGGCCACCAGGATAACCTCCAAAGGTTTCTGAATAGCCGAAATATGCACCGCTCTGCCCATGGGGGTTTGAGTTGTCGCATTGGCTGGTCAGATCATGCTTGCAGTAGTAGCATTCGCCGCAGCTTACATTAAATGGAACTATTACCCTGTCACCTTTTTTAACTTTCTTTACTTGAGGACCAACCTCTTCAACTATCCCCATTGGCTCGTGTCCAATGATATAATTTTGAGGAAGGTTTGGAATCATGCCGTGTATCAGATGCAGATCTGAACCGCAAATGGCAGTAGTGGTTATTTTAACAATTATATCATCGGGCTTATGGATTTTAGGAGCTTCGACTTCGCTTACCCGAACATCCTTTATGCCCTGATAGGTTACGGCTTTCATTATAGATTTACCTCCCGAATATTAATAATTTGGTGTAGCAAAGGTTCCAAGTCTGCTTGTATCACCGGGAAAAAGCTCAAGGCCAGCAATCCTTAAAGACGTTTTGGCTGATATTTGATCCAGCTTGAATTGTTCCTTTACGTTATAAGGATGAAACCAGCCTTTTTGCATCATCATGTCTGATATTTCTGTATGTAAATCGATCTGCTCATTTAAAAGGCTGGTTATTATCGCTCTGGCTTCACTATCCTCTATTTCGGTCAGTGCAAATGCGAGGTTTCTAATACCTGTTTTGGCAGCTATAAGGAAGTCCAGCGCAACAGTGGAATCCACCAGACCAGGCATGCCATCAGCATTCTCCAGCTCGAGGTAATCGCTGTTCATAGGTCTTTTTATTTCGTTAATACTCTTTCTATCATAGCTCACTATTATCACCTCCTGTTAATGTGGTTGAGATCTATTTAGTAGGTTTTGCAGTAGGTTTACTGCGTTTATGGATTGCAGCACATCTCTTTGCAGCAGCTTTTTCAGCTCTTTATCAAATACTAGCCCTTGGAGCATTTTGGACTTAGTCATGCATATAG
>CALJSV010000092.1 GCA_937976095.1 uncultured Clostridia bacterium
CTAAAAAAGGGGGTCATTGCTTTTTGTTTAGAAAAAAATACAGAAAGCATTGAAAATAGATAAGTTTAAAACAAAAAAGGAGTGTCAAACTTGACACTACCGTATCGGGAATGGAGGTGTGAATATGAAAAGAACAAAGAGGGCTTTGGTATGCTTTGGCATGGCTGTTGCAATTATTGCAACTATTACTGTTGGTGTTTTTGCATCGGAAATTGAAGATCCATACGGCAGAAAGCTATCTATAAAACCAGTAATAACAGTAACGCAAGATGTCAATGACGGGATATTAGATTAATAGGTTGGATTTGCTTTATGAAGTTGCGGTTATTGCCAACCTTGCTATGGGTGTTTTTGCATCTAAGGTTGCTGATACAATAAACCAATAGCAATTATAGTTCTCGGTTTTTGCACAAATGGACGAAAAAAAGTTATAGAAAAGTTTCGACAAAATATTACAAAAAATTCATACACATAACTAGGAATTATTAGGTTCTAGAAAAGGTTAGGTAATTATTTGCCTAATCTTTTCTTTTTTTTGAGTTATATTAAGAAAGGAGATAAAAAAGTTAAATAATGTAAAAAACACGCTATTGTATATTATTTGCACATGTATTAGTATATCAATGTAATATTTTGTTACAATTACATAAAAAGTAGAAGCAATTGTGCATAAAAGACACTACGATGGACAAACTGATAATAAAATATTAGGAAAGAGAGGTATTAAATAATGACTAATATTGATATAGAAGTTCCGATTGATATAGATACAGAACAAAAACCTGTTAACAAGTAGAAATCAAAGTAAATTTCAAAAGGATGTTACAGATGGAGAATAGCAGTTGTATAAGTACACATATAATATCTATTTCCTTAGGGTCATTAATAGACAATGAACTTTATATTCAGGATTTTGAAGAAAAAAACTTTGAATATATGAGAAGGATAATAGAGCACATAATTGGAGAAAAAGCTTTAACTGTTAAGCATAAAAACATAACTACGATGTTTGTTTTAGACTGTAAAGATAGTACTGAAGCATTGTGGAATGATTTATTGGCATGGTATACCGCCTATGGAGCCTACCCGGAGATTTATAATTTTACAGGATTTGACATGCGTGAAATTAACTGCACAAAATGTATGAGAAAAAGTACACTTATCGCAAAGTATAAAATGTACAGGAACGCTATTGAGAGTAAGATTTGCGATTTAAACCTTGATGAACTGAAACAAAGTATTACATTTTTTAGGAACTTATTAGATGAAATGATTGGACTGTGCAACTGTAAAAGCTCTGAAGCTGAAATACTTGGAGTAAGTGAGTTTATCGATTTGTTGATTGTTAGATACACTAGCAGTAAAAGTGATTGTAATAGTAGATGTGGGTAGTCATTATTGCGGGAGTTTATATGTGTCATGTGTAAGTGTCGGTCATTAATGTTTTAGAGGTACTTTATGAAGACTAGGTGAGTATTGGTATTATTGCAATATTTCAAAATGAAAACTAACTAAAAAAGCTGGGCATATGCCCAGCTTTAAACCTTTGTAATGTTTCTTCCGTAGAAGATTTCTGCCATTTCTTTTTTTAGCTTTTGCTTTATTTTCTTCTTTTCGCCTGTTTGGAGTTCCTTTTTTGTAACTCCAAACAGGTAGTTATCAAGATCAAATTCTTTCAAAATGGCTTTAGTATGGAATATATTATCCTGATAAACATTTACATCTATCATTTGGTACATATCCTTACGGTCGATGGAGATATAGTTTTGTATAGAGTTGATCTTATGATCTATAAAAAACTTCTTTCCGTTGATATCTCTGGTAAAGCCTCTTACTCTATAATCAATAGTCATAATATCTGCATCAAAGCTATGTATCAGATAATTCAAAGCCTTAAGTGGTGATATTCTTCCACAGGTGGATACATCAATATCAGCTCTGAAGGTACTGATGCCATCATCAGGGTGGCTTTCGGGATAGGTATGTACTGTTATATGGCTCTTATCCAAGTGAGCAAGAACTGTCTCAGGAATAGGACCTGGGGTTTCTGTATCGTTTGAAGCTTCGGGTAGGTCGTTGTGAACGCCGCCTTCAGCTACAAGCATTGTAACACTTGCCCCCATAGGATCATAATCCTGCTTAGCAATATTTAATATGTTTGCTCCTATAATTTCTGCTACATTTGTTAGAATATTTGTAAGTCTTTCTGCATTATATTGCTCATCTATATACTCCAGATATCCCTTACGATCATCCGGAGACTTAGCGTAACAAATATCATACATGTTAAAGCTTAAAGTCTTTGTAAGATTATTAAACCCATAAAGCTGAAGCTTTTTAATTGCTTTAATTTCCATCTACCCTTCTACCTCCTGGTACACATAAAATTGCATTTCTAAAAATTCTACATCGTATATATTCGTAAGAATACATGAAAAACACGTATAATTCCTGCTTAGACAATTATAAACCTATAATGCGAATATATCAAGTCTTTACAGGGATTTATAGTATTATTATGGTAAAAAAACCAACATATATACCTGGAAATATAAAAGCACGGAAGCTCCGTGCTTTTATATGCTACTTAAGGTTTTCGGGATTTAATACTTCCAATTCCTTAAGAACAAACTTGCCATCTTTTCTTATGAGTACATCATCGAACCAGATTTCTCCACCGCCGTACTCAGGAGTTTGGATAAACACAAGATCCCAGTGAACTGCTGACTTATTACCGTTGTAGCAGTCATCGTAGGAGCTTCCTGGTGTGAAATGTATGCTGCCCATTATCTTCTCATCAAAAAGAGTGTCCTTCATAGGCTTGATGATGTATGGGTTGACTCCGATTGCAAATTCACCGGTATATCTAGCTCCCGGATCTGTATCAAATACCTTGTTTATTCTTTCTGTATCATTGGCTGTAGCATTTACTATTTTACCTTCCTTAAATTCAAGGCGTATGTTTTCATAAGTATAGCCCTGATATTCAGCAGGTGTATTGTAGGTAATATAGCCGTTAACTGAGTCCTTTATAGGAGCTGAGAAAACTTCGCCATCAGGAATATTTACTGCACCTGCGCACTTGATAGCCGGCATGCCCTTTATTGAGAATGAAAGGTCTGTGCCAGCTCCGGTAATCCTGACCCTATCAGTCTTTTCCATTACCTCGACAAGTGCATCCATAGCCTTTGACATCTTTGCGTAGTCAAGGGTACATACATTGAAGTAGAAGTCCTCAAACTGCTCAGTGCTCATATTTGCCATTTGTGCCATAGCATCGTTAGGATATCTCATAATGCACCATTTAGTGTTTGGAACTCTTATATCAGAATGTACAGCTTTAAGCCATTTGCTTTGATATATATTCATCTTATCGCCTGGCACATCTGACCAGTCGGAGGTATTGCGTGCACCTCTTATACCTATGTAAGCCTGCATCTGCTTCATACGCTCAGCTTCAAAGTGAGCTACCTTGGACATATGCTCCTCGCTTGTGCCTAACATTAATTCTCTCATGATGCTTCTGTTTTTTACAGTCACAAAAGGATATGCACCTACGCTATGAGCCTCTTTTACAAGCTCCATTGCCAGCTCCTCGCCTGAGTCAAAATACTCTATAAGGATGTTTTCTCCCGGCTGCAGATTCACTGAGTAGTTAATAAGATTTTTGGCTAAAAGTGCTATTCTTGGGTCTTTCATTTACTCAACCTCCTAAAATAAATAAATATGGGATTGTATTTTAATTAAATATATATTAACCAAGTTTTATTATAATAAAATATTTTTGCTTTGTAACTAACGAAATTGGATACTGTAGAATAATGTCATTTACATGAAATTAGACGTACATAAAATATATATTCAATTATACAATAATTAGAATATAATGTAAAGCTGTCAATGGTTTTTGCAAGTTTAATAAATATTTGGACAATAAATAGAGAAAATTATATACTATCTATAAGATGCTTACTGCAACTGGCTGTAAAAAAATTAGTCAGATGGGAGTTTTTGATATGAAGAGATTTGAAAGGGCATATGGAAGAGCTTTCAAAACAGTTTTGTGGTTTGTAAATCCTATTAAGAAGCTTTTTGTTGAGACTCTTTGTGAAGTTCACATTTTTATCAATAATCAAGCACTGGAAATTCTAAAAAACGATGGCTATAATGATGCACATGAGTTTTTTGACAAATATAGGGATCAACTAAACAAGGGTGCAGTATGGGCTGATCAGGATTTTAAGAGCAGAGACCATTTTTTTAACCCTTACACTCATAAGGGACTCTATGGCTGCAAGACGTCGAAATACTGGTTTAATGAGTATTATAAGCATGCATTAGTGCATTGGGATTGCGGCGACTATGATAAGTCAATATTTTATCTTGGTGCTGCCTTGCATCTTATTCAGGATGCAACAATACCACAGCATGGCAATGTAAATCTTCTAAAAAATCATAGAAGCTATGAACAGTGGATTATAAGGGTTCATGATGACTTTGAGCACTATGCTGTAAGTGATAAGGGGTTATATAATGATAGTCCATGCTACTATATTGAAATGAATGCTAAGTGTGCTATAGAGACCTATCGAAGATATGCGTTAATTAAAGACCTTAAAGACAAATACTTCAGGATTACAAATGTAATGTTCCCGTTAGCACAAAGGACATCGGCGGGATGCTTGAAAAATTTTTACAATAAAATAAACGAGTGAGGATGCCATCGGCATCTTTGTTTAAATTGAAAAACGAAGATGCCAATGACATCCTCATTTTTTTATCTATTTTTTATGATTTCCTCTACAGGTAAGCTAATATAGCTGATTTTATCCTTTTGCTTGCTTCTTGTGAAAAACATAATAGTTTTGACATCGGCATAACTGTTCAGGACATCCATGCTGAAAATTTCATAAGAGATTTGCTTTAATGCGTCCTTGCCCTGTACATCTCCTTCATCCGCTATAAGACCCTTCAGGAGGTTACTTTCCTTTATATATGCGTGTATTTGAGCCTTTTGCTCAACCTGGCTGCAGCGCTGGATCTCTTCAGGGAAGTGTGAGCCGCCTGCTCCTAAAATCCAATCCAGCTTTATAGTCTCATTAAACCGCGGGTCATAGTCATATGTACTTTTATAATAATCTATTAGCCAGCTGTAGTTATCTGAGCTGCTTTTGGGGGATAGATAGTAGTCCATGGAACGATAATATAGAGCGAGCTCATGGAAAAACTGGTATGGACTTCTATGGTGCTGCTTCAAAGCATATGCCAAGGTATATTTATACCTTCCTGAGTTATTGTAGATCTCAACCAGCTGCTCAATATCCTTAAGCAGTAGAAGGTCCTCATAGCTCATCCATTTTGTTGACAATACCTCATAGGGTGAATGCTCGTTGTATAAAACCTCATAGATAGCAGCTTTGTTTCTTATTCCTGAGCCCTTTAGCAGCTTGAGGAAGCCAAGCTGCAGCATATCTGCTCCCAGCTCATATACTGCGTCAAAGGATTGCATGAAGCTTTCGAGATCCTCATAAGGCAAGCCTGCTATCAGATCCAGATGAATATGAGAGTTACCTAATTTTATTAGTTTTTGTACGTTAGCCTTAACCTTTTCAAAATCCATTTTTCTTTTGATTTCTGATAAGGTGGCTGTATTTGTTGATTGAACACCTATTTCAAACTGAAACAAGCCATCCGGAGCTTTTTCCAGAAGCTCCAAAAAGTCTTCATCTATAAGGTCTGCGGCGATTTCAAAATGAAAATTTGTATTTGGCTTAAGTGCAATTATATAATCCATTATTTCCATGCAGTGTCTCTTGTTGCAATTAAAAGTTCTGTCCACAAGCTTTACTTGCTTTAAACCTTTGCTGACTAAGCAGGCTATATCCCTTTTTATTCTTTCTAGTGAAAAAAACCTTACTCCATGAATAGTAGAGGATAAGCAGTATTGGCAGCTGAAGGGGCAGCCCCTGCTGGTTTCATAATATATTATTTTATTCTCCAGCTCGCAAAAATCACTATCCTCATATGGAAATGGAATGGTATCAAGGGAGTCTATAAGATCTCTTGGTTCATTGCTGCTGATGCCTGAGGGAGTTCTATATGCAATGCCAGCAATGGCTTTTATATCATCAAAGACTCCGTTTAGATAGTGTGCCAGCTCCATAAAGGTAAGCTCGCCTTCACCCAAAATAATATAGTCAATTGAAGAATTTGATGACATTATTGCTTCGGGATCATAGGTTACCTCAGGTCCTCCCAGTATTATGATGCTTTCCGGCATTACTTTTTTTATGCTGCTGCAAAGCTTAAGTACAAGCTCCATATTCCATATATAGCATGAAAAAGCAATTACACTGCACTTGCTTCTGAAAATTTTACTTAATATAGCATTAAAGCTATCATTAATACTAAATTCCAAAAGATTTATATTGCTGATCTTGCCCTTGCTATAGGCTCTGATATATCTTAGGGCAAGATTTGAGTGAATATATTTTGCATTAACTGCAGTCAGCAGATATTTGTTTTGCATATGCTCCTCCAAATGAATTAATAGTAATATTATAGCAGGATATGGACAATTATATAAGTGTATCAGCTGAAGCAGGCTGATATGCTATAATATTGAATAAGTACGTTTTCGGAGGTATAGCTTTATGGATATATCAAATATTATTAAGATATTTGAGGATATTGCAGTGCTGCTGGAAATAAAGGGTGAGAATCCTTTTAAGACAAAGGCATATATAAATGCAGCAAGAACTCTGGAGCTTTTAGAGGAAGATATAAATGAAATTATTGAAAAGGGTAGGCTCGAGGATATAAAGGGTGTGGGAAAGGCTATTTCAGAGAAGATACTGGAGTACTATGAAACAGGAAATATAGTATATTATGAAGAGCTGAAAGCCTCTATACCTGATGGGGTATTTGAAATGCTCAAGATACCGGGTATTGGACCCAAAAAGGTTAAGACCATCTATGAAAAGCTTGGAATTAAAAGCATAGGAGAGCTGGAGTATGCTTGTATTGAAAACAGACTTTTAAAGCTTCAAGGCTTTGGTAAAAAGACACAGGAAAACATTTTGAAGGGTATAGAGCATATCAAGAAATTTCAAGGGCAATATTTGTATGGCGATGTATACCATCACGCCGCTGAGCTAAAGGCTGAGCTTTTAGCATCAGGCTTGGCGGTTAGCTGCGAGGTGACCGGCAGTCTCAGACGTAAGAAGGAGATTGTAAAGGATATTGATATAGTAGCAAGCGCTGGGAGCCCAGCAGAGTTAGCTGAATTTTTTACCAAGCTTTCATCGGTTGAAGATATCATTGCGAAAGGTGATACAAAAGCATCTGTAAGGTTAAGCTGTGGCATTAACGCTGACCTACGAATAGTTGGAGTAGACCAGTTTCCATATGTACTAAATCACTTTACAGGAAGCAAGGAGCACAATACTGCTGTAAGACACCGAGCCAAGGCCATGGGAATAAAGGTAAACGAGTACGGACTATTTAGGGGTGAAGAGCTTATACCCTGTAGAGATGAGGCAGAGATATATAAGGCTCTGGGGCTTCGGTATATACCTCCGGAGCTGAGAGAAAACACAGGTGAGCTTGAAGCTGCAGAAAGGGCTGAGCTTCCTGTGCTTATAGAGGAAAGGGATATAGCGGGAGCTTTTCATATACATAGCTTCTACAGTGATGGCTCAAATAGCATAGAGGAGCTGGCTAAAGAAGCTATAAGACTTGGATTAAGCTATATGGGGATTGCAGATCACAGCAAATCTGCATTTTATGCAAGAGGCTTGAGCACAGACGATTTAAAAAGACAGCTGCAGGAGATAGACGAATTAAACTCAAAATACAGGGATTTTAGAATATTCAAGGGTATAGAGTCTGATATTTTACCTGACGGTTCCTTGGATTATGATGAAGATGTCCTAAAAGAGCTGGATTTTGTAGTAGCATCAGTGCACTCCGGCTTTAAGCTGGAGCAGGCTGCGATGACAGAGAGAATCATTAATGCACTTAGAAATAAGTATACTACAATGCTTGGTCATCCCACTGGAAGGATACTGCTGGCTAGGGAGGAGTATCAGCTGGATGTTTTTGCCGTAATAGATGCTGCAGCTGAATATGGCAAAATTATAGAAATAAATGCAGACCCTCATAGGCTGGATCTTGGGTGGAAATACCTTAAGTATGCAAAGGAAAAGAGTGTAAAGCTTTCTATTAACCCTGATGCACATGATATTTACGGATTATCAAATATTAAGTATGGAGTAGGTATCGCAAGAAAAGGCTGGCTCCAGAAATCGGATGTAATAAACACAATGAGCTTGAACGAAGTGCTTAAAATACTAAAAAAGGATAAATAAGAGGTGCAGCTTGGAAAAAGAGGTAATTAAGATAGTATTGGAGATGCTGGAGGAGATGCATCCTGACCCTAAGTGCGAGCTTATATACGGAAGTCCTTTTCAATTGCTTATAGCGACTGTATTAGCTGCCCAGGCTACTGATAGGAAGGTAAACGAGGTGACAAAGGAGCTGTTTAAGCTATATAAGTGTCCTGAGGATTTCTTGGAGCTGACCGAAGCTGATCTAGCAGACAAGATAAAGTCAATAAACTTCTATAAGACAAAAGCCAAAAACATAATGGATATATGCCGGGTGCTAGTAATAAAATATAAAGGGCAGGTGCCCGAAAGCAGAGAGGAGCTAGTAAAGCTAAAGGGTGTAGGACGTAAAACTGCAAATGTAGTTCTGAGCAATGCTTTTGATATACCGGCTATTGCAGTTGACACTCATGTTCACAGAGTGGCCAACAAAATTGGTTTGGTAGAAACAGAGGATGTACTAAAAACAGAGCTGGAGCTTGAAAGGCTTATACCTGAAGAACAGTGGAGTAAGGCTCATAACTATCTTGTTCTGCATGGAAGGTATGTGTGCAACGCAAAAAAGCCTAAATGTAGTCAATGTAAACTAGCAAGTATATGTAGAAGTCATATTTAAAGATAGCTTGGAAGGGGGAATATCATGAGTGAAACCGGTCTAGATAAGAAAGTGGTTAATGAGATATTAGAAGCACTAAGAGAAGCGTATCCTGAGGCTAAGTGCGAGCTAACTCATTCTAGCCCATTTGAATTGCTTGTTGCTACAATACTCAGTGCACAAACAACTGACAAAAAAGTAAATCAAGTAACAGAAGCGTTGTTTAAAAAGTATAAAAACCCATATGATTTTCTAACACTAACACAGTATGAGTTGGAGGAGGTCATCAGGGAAATAGGCCTTTATAGAAATAAGGCAAAGAATATTCTTCAAATGTGCAGTCAGCTGATTGAGAAGCATAATGGAGAGGTTCCTTTTACAATGGATGAGCTTGTAGGCTTGGCAGGGGTAGGAAGAAAAACTGCGAATGTAGTGCTGAGCAATGCCTTTGGAGTACCGGCCATAGCAGTTGATACCCATGTTTTTAGGGTATCAAACCGTATTGGCTTGGCTAGTAGCAATAACGTAGAAGCAACTGAAGCGCAGCTTATGAAAAATATCCCTAGGGATAGCTGGTCGGAAGCACATCATCTGCTTATATGGCACGGCAGAAGAACCTGTGATGCTAGGAAGCCAAAATGTGACGCATGTACGGTGGCTCAATATTGCAGGTATTTAAATAAGTAGCCGGTAGCTCAATATTATATTTTCGACATAAATAACTATAAAAAACAGAAAATTAAATAAAATAACAAATATTAAAAATTTCTTGCAAGAAAGTCGTATAATTGCTAAATATAGAAGGAATTTAGACAATTGCAACGAATATAGTTACGGTGTATATCTATTTGTAAATGGTGATGGAAGCGAGTTTGTTAAAAATTTATCGCCGTTTGTTCAAGGTATCCGGGGTAGAATCTTGGGGCTTCACAGGTAGTTCTAACTACCGTGATACTCATAGTTGCAACTAGCAAAAACTGGAAAGAGGTGGTGAGATATTTGTCGATTGAAGCTATTAAAGAAATTCGTGAAGTAGAGCTATTAGCTGAAGAGAAGGTAAAAGCAGCACAGCAGCAGGCAAAGGAAATAGTTTTGCAGGCTGAAGAAACTGCGGATAAAATCATCAGAGACACAGTGGACGGGCAGCTGGCAAAAAACAAAAAGACGCTTGAAGAGGCAGAAAAGGAAGCAAACAAAGTGGCTGAGCAAAAAAAGCAGCAAAACAATAAGCAATGCGAGTTGTTATCAGAAAAAGCTGATGTGAATTTTAATAATGCAGTTAAAATGGTAACGGAGAGGATTGTGAAGTAAAATGGCTATTCTAAAAATGAAAAAAGCTACCATAATAGCTCTCCAATCTGAGAAAGAAAAGATTATTAAGTCACTTCAAGAGTTCGGTGGTCTTCACATGGTCGATGTTGGCGAAAGCCTGACTGAAAATGCTAGTATCAATCTCATAAAGGATGACGCTACAGAAGAGGTCAATAGATTTGAAGCAAAGCTTTCGCAAGTAAAGTATGCATACGAATTCGTTAAGAGATTCGGAATACCTAAAAAGCCAATGTTCGCTCCTAAAATCCAAATGACTGAGGAGAATTACAATTCTCTGCTTATGGATGAGTTAAAGCTTAAAGAGATTTACGATGACTGCAGAGAAATTGACAGTAAGTTTGCTGAGCTGAAAAGCAGAGAATCAAAGCTTTACAATGTCATTTCACAGCTCACACCATGGAGGGAGCTTAATATCAATTTAGAGGATATAAAGAGCACTAGATATACAAACATGGCAATGGGCTTTGTTGCATCTAAGTATGCAGAGGAATTCAGAACTTCAATAACAAATGTAGATGCAAAGGTATATGTTGAAGACATCAACATCGGAAAGGAAAACACTTATTTCTTCCTTATTTATCATACTGAGATAGAAGAGGGTATACAGCAGGTGTTGAAGCAGTTTGGCTGGGGCAGAATTGTATTTAATGATATGCAAGGAATCCCATCCGAAAACATTAAAAGGCTTCACCAGGAAATAAGTGATATAGAAAAGGCTCGGACTCAGATTGAAGAGAAGGGTAAAAATCTCATTTCAAATGCCGAGTATCTGGAAGTATTGTCAGATATTCTGACAATTGAAAGAGATAAAAAGGATATTGCAAATAACTTTATAAAGACAGAGAAGACCTTTGTTGTCTCAGGGTGGATACCGG
>CALJSV010000093.1 GCA_937976095.1 uncultured Clostridia bacterium
GTATGGGAAAGCCTACGACATTAAAATAACAGCCCTCTATTTTCGAAACAAATAATGAACCTATCCCTTGAATAGCATAGGCTCCTGCCTTATCAAAAACCTCACCTGACTCAATATATTTGTTTATTTCCTCATCTGTCAGCTCTTTAAAGCTTACACGTGTTTGCTCATAGTCGGTTATTGCCTTGCCGGTAGATGCAGCTATAACCGAAACCCCGGTCATAACATAATGCTCCTTGCCGCTAAGGGAAGAAAGCATCCTATAGGCATCCTCCTTATCCTTTGGCTTACCAAGCACTCTATCATAAAAAACTATTGTATCAGCACCAACAACGAAGACTTCACCGTCTTTAGGAAGATCAAGAGATGTCTCTGACCCCTTCATCTGCTCGTAAACATCCAGAGCCTTCATATAAGCAAAGTGATTTACCAGCTCATCCGGAGGCATATCTGTTTCATTCTCTTCAAAGCTTGATGGAATAACCTTAAAATCCAGTCCTACCTGTGATAGTATCTCTTTTCTTCTTGGAGAGTTTGATGCAAGTATAATTCTCATTTAGCACCTCAACATGATTTATATATTAGCTACATTTTTTTGAACATAAAAATCCCTGCTGCAATTCCAAGTACACTAAACATATTGATTTTTAGAGAAATTCCAAAGGTTAAAGAAAATATGCCCAAGCTCCAAGTATGAGGAGTAACCTCGAGATTATAGCCATATTGCAAAACCGGTATATAGCTGCCTAATAGCTCTCCTAAAAAGCCACCAACCACTAAGCCGCATATTATCAGCAGCAGCAAAATCCAACCACTTCTATTATAGCCTCTTGCCATAACCCTCATCTCCTTAATACTCAACAATTTTTGACATGAATCATCCAGTTTTAAGTTTATCATTTAACTATATTTACTTCAACTGTTTTGGAATTAAACTTTTAACTTCTGTGTTCTTATTACTATATTTCTAGTTGTATTATTATCTATATTTTATAGCTTATTCAATAATAAAAATATAAAAAAGCTTGGGATGTGGAAGACTTTAAAGTCCACACATCCCAAGGCTTATCTCATTTCCATAGCTTTTTTAGGACATTTCACAATACATTGGCTGCAGCCAACACACTTATCTTCCAGGATCTTATGCTTGCCCTTAAGCTCACCCTCGATGGCCTCGAAGCTGCAATGCTTTTTGCATATTGTACAGCCTATACATTTTTCATCCTCTATATATGCCTTCTTTCTGCTGGCAAAGTTTGCGTATATTGTTTTTGTCGGGCACGCTTCTGCACACATCATACAGTTTGTGCATTTGCTGTAATCAATTTTTGCAAGATTATTTTCAAAGATTATTGCATCGAATTTACATGCCTTTACACATTTTTGGCAGGATATACAGCCTACCTTGCATACTGACATTACTGATTTTCCTTTTTCAGTGTTTTTGCACAGTACCCTTACCTCTTTTGAAGCCGGTACCAGTTCAATTATCTTCTTAGGGCAGGCTTCAATGCATTTCTGGCAAGCTGTGCATTTTTCCTCATCCACCACAGCAATGCCATTTACTATATTTATGGCATCAAAGGGACAGGCTCTGACGCAGGTTCCCAAGCCGGTACAGCCAAACCTGCAGCTTTTGGAGCCGCCGGCAAGCATTTCTGCTGCCTTGCAGTCCTGTATGCCTTGATATTCGTATTTTTCGTTTGCATTGTGTTTGTCTCCACAGCAGATAACTCTTGCTACATGCCTTTCAGTAGCTTCAGCAGTTACTCCCATGATCCTAGCAAGCTGATCCACCAAATCAGCACCACCAACAGGACAAGCAGTAATAGATGCATCGCCTCTTACTATTGCTTCTGCAAGACCATCACAGCCTGCATAGCCGCAGCCCCCGCAATTTGCACCAGGTAAAGCAACCCTTACATCTGTCACCCTAGGGTCAACCTCCACAGCAAACTTCTTAGAGGCAAAGGCTAGTACAATACCGAAAAAAACGGCAAGCCCGGCAAGAGCAACTGAAGGCCATAATATTCCATCAAACAAGGTAATCACCTCTTCCTTCATTATCACATTTTAGAGATTATCATTTAAAAGTCTATTTAAAAATCGATAATCCGCTAAATCCAAGAAATGCTATAGACAGCAGGCTTGCAGTAATCAGAGCTATTGGAAAGCCTTGCAGCGCCTTTGGTATCGGAGCAGTTTCCAGTCTTTCTCTAACACCTGCAAACAGTACTATAGCAAGTGTAAAGCCAAGTGCTGCACCTACACCGTTTATCAAAGTTTCAATAAGATTGTAGCTTTCTTGTATATTAAGTATAGTTACACCAAGAACAGCACAGTTTGTCGTAATAAGCGGAAGGTATACACCTAATGCCTGATAAAGGGTCGGGCTGGTCTTTTTAATAACCATTTCAACAAACTGAACTAGGCTTGCGATAACCAGAATAAATGCAATAGTTTGCAAATAGCCTAAATTCAGCATATCAAGTATAAAAACCTGTACAAGCCACGTCATAACAGATGCCAAAGCCATTACAAAGGTAACAGCCAGTCCCATCCCCAGGGCAGTTTCAACCTTTTTGGAAACACCCAGAAACGGACATATCCCAAGGAACCTTGAGAGGACAAAGTTATTTACTAATATGGCACTGATAAGTATCGCTATTATTTTCATTTTCTGTCCTCCTCCTAACTCTTTTTCTTCTCAGTTAGCTTATTTACTGCTGCTATTGTAAAGCCCAGCACCATAAAGCCTCCTGGAGGAAGTATCATAATAAGAAGGGGTTTGTATGCTTCACCGAAAAGACTGATTCCGAAAAAGGTTCCAGCCCCCAATATCTCTCTAATACTACTAACTATTACAAGTGCCAAGGTAAAGCCAAGACCCATTCCAAGGCCATCAAGTATTGATGGAACTGCTTTGTTTTTTGATGCGAAGGCTTCAGCTCTTGCTAATATAACACAGTTAACAACTATCAAGGGAATAAATATTCCCAGCTGTTTATCCAGTACTGGTGCAAAGGCTTTTACAAATAATTGAACCATAGTAACAAAGGTTGCAATTACAACAATATATATAGGAATACGTACCTCACCGGGTACAATTTTCTTAATTAATGAAATAAACAGGTTTGACCCAAGCAAAACAAATATTACCGCCGCTCCCATACCGATTCCCGCCTGTATTGAGGTAGTAACTGCCAAGAGAGGGCACATTCCTAGTACAAGCCTTAGGGCAGGGTTTTCAACGATTATTCCATTAAAGAACGTCTTCCACAGTTTCATTTCTTCACCTCCAAAATTCTACTTGCCTGCTAGTTGCTTAAAGGCAGCCATTGCTTGATTCACTCCGTCAGCTACTGCCTTAGAAGTTATTGTAGCACCAGCAATAGCAACAACTTCATTTTCTTTTGGAGTTCCATTCTTAACTACTGCAACTTGAGCTGATGACAGCTTGCCTGAGAATTGCTGCTGGAATACTGCTTCTTCAGCCTTTTTACCCAAGCCCGGAGTTTCATTGTTGTTTCCAACCTTCACTCCTTGAACTACGCCGTTCATATCTATACCTACCATAATCTCTACAGTACCTGCATAGCCCTTTGTTGCTGACTTAAAAACATAGCCGATAAGACTTCCATCCTGCTTTGCCTCATACACCTCAGCAACAAGAGGTGCAGCCTCGTTTGCAAACTCTATCTGATCAAAGCTGTTTGCAGCCATAAAAACAGCTCTTCTTGCCTCAGTATTAGCCTTTACAGTCTGCTCAACAATTTTATCAGCAGTTATTATGTTTGTGAGTCCTAAAAGTGCTGCCGCCACTATACAAACAATTGCCAGGGTGCCAGCCAGTCTAATGTAATCACGCACTTTTTTTCACCCCCCCAAACTTTTTGGGTATTGTAAACTTATCTATAAGTGGAGTGGCTACATTCATAAGAAGTATCGAATATGATACACCTTCAGGCAATGCGCCGAAAAATCTTATAACAACAGTAATAAGTCCACATCCGATACCCATTATTATTTGACCCATAGGTGTCATTGGCGATGATGAGTAGTCAGTAGCCATAAATATAGCTCCCAGGAAAAGTCCTCCTGCAAATACATGATATGCAGCAAGGCTTGCATCAAAGCCTCCCATAAGGAAGGTCAATACTGCAACAGTAGCTATAAAGCTTGCGGGTATTCTTATGCTGATTACTCCTCTGTATACAAGGTATAATCCGCCAAGCAGCAGCAGTGCTGCTGAGGTCTCGCCTATACATCCAGGTACATTTCCTATAAATAAATCCATAAGGCTTGGAAGTGCTTGTGTAGCTGCTTCAGCTCCCTTAACAAGTCCAAGAGGTGTAGCAGCCGCAACTGCATCAGCTCCAGGCGCAACCCAATTGGTCATATCTCCTGCAAAGGAGGTCAGCAAAAAGGCTCTCGCTGCCAAAGCAGGATTTATAAAATTATTTCCTAAGCCTCCAAAGCACTGCTTAACTATAACGATTGCAAATATCGATCCCAGAGCCACCATCCATAGTGGTAGTGTTGCAGGCACATTAAAAGCAATCAGTATACCCGTTACCGCAGCACTAAGATCACTTACAGTAACAGGTCTTTTCAGTACATACTTCTGCATAACAGCCTCTGATGCCACCGCAGCAACTACCGCAACGGCAGTTACCAGAATAGCATTTATCCCAAAAAACCACACCCCGGCTATCATAGCAGGCAGCAAAGCAATTATTACATCCAGCATTATTCTTTGCGTTGATTCACCTGATCTGATATGAGGTGCTGGTGATACCAGAAATCTCCCCAATTCCAATCCTAATCCCTCCTATCCTTTTGCCTGTGATGATTGAGCCTTTTTACGCCTCGCCATGATCTCACGCTTAGCCACCTTGATTGAATCAACCAGCGGCCTCTTAGCAGGACATACAAAGGAGCAGCTTCCACACTCTATGCAATCCATAGCATGGCAAGCTTCTGCCTGCTCAAATTTGTCTTGAAGTGAAAAGGCACTGATATTTATTGGCATAAGGCTAATAGGACATACATCTACACACTTTCCACACCTTATACAATTAGAAGGTTCCGGAAGCCTTGCTTCCTTCTCACTTAATATAAGTATACCTGAGGTTCCCTTTATGACAGGTACATCCAGTGTAAACTGAGCGATACCCATCATTGGACCTCCGGCAATTATTTTGCCCGGATTTTCCACAAGTCCTCCACACTGTTCTACAACCTCTTTGAAGGAGGTACCAATCCTTACCAACAGGTTTTTGGGTTCCTTAACTGCTGCACCGGTAATAGTAACTATTCTCTCTACTAAAGGCATACCCTCTCTGATTGCATCAGCAATCACTGCTGCAGTTCCTACATTGTTAACTATTACTCCTACATCAGCTGGCAGCCCGCCTGAAGGTACTTCCTTTTTGGTGCATGCGTATATCAGCTGCTTTTCTGCCCCTTGAGGGTACTTTGTGTGCAGTGCAACTACCTCTATCCCTTCAATGCCCTGTGAAGCCTTATAAAGTGCTTCTATCGCATCAGGCTTATTATTCTCAATTCCAATATAGCCTTTTTTTACACCGGCAGCCTTCATTAATGCCTGAAGTCCAAACACTACCTTCTCAGCCTGCTCTAGCATAAGCCTATGATCTGAGGTTAAATACGGCTCACACTCAGCTCCGTTTAGTATTACTGCATCTAAGTGCTTGCCTGGTGGTGGAGATAGCTTTACATGAGTAGGAAATGCCGCTCCGCCCATGCCCACTATTCCTGATTCCTTTACGATGTTTTTGATCTCATCCGGTGTAAGATTGTCTAAGCTTCCGTATGACTTTACTCCCTCAAAAAGAGTATCCTGCATGTCAGACTCAATAACAACACAGATTACTGCTGTTCCACCTGGATAAAGTCGTGGCTCTACCGCCATAACCTTACCTGATACACTTGAATGAATTGGAGCAGAAACAAAGCCCTTTGCTTCTCCAATTTTTTGTCCAAGCTTTACTTCATCACCAGCTTTTACTATAGGCTCACAAGGTGCGCCAAGGTGTTGCTGCATAGGTATTACAACAACCTTAGGTGCTGCTGCAGCTTGCACTGCTAGCTTTTCTGTAGCCTTTTTGCTGTGAGGTGGATGAGTTCCGCCCTTAAACGTCAGAGTTCTGATATTCAAATTACTCACCCCTTATAAATTCATGGCATTAATATAAAGCTGCCTAACAGCTTTTATCAATGCACTATAATGATATTATATTACAAATCTCCAATTAGAAAATATTCGACGCTTGTATACAAAATCCTTTAGAGCTGATTTTAAATGGCTAGTTTATTATTTAACAAAATAATTTTAATACTTCAAAAAATATTTTAATTAAACTCAAATTAGACTAAATTTTGTTTGTTTATTATATCCCAGTTTGCAAATACTAACTATGTTAATACATGTTTTACATAGTTAAAACCTATATTGAGGTGAAATCAATGATAATAATATACAATTGCTATGGCGGAACTCATTCTTCCATATTATCATCAGCCGTACACCTTGGTATGCTTCCCAAGGATAGAATACCAACAAAAAAAGAAATACTCCAGCTTAAGTACTTCAACAAGCTTAACTACAAGGATATGGGAAGATTGATATTCCAAGGCATTGATGAAGAAGGAAATAGAATATATACCATAGGAAGAGGAACTTCTAAGGCACTGGTGCCAGCAATGCGTAATTTGGTTAAAGAGCTTCACGATACATATGGTATAAATGATTGCTTTGCCTTTATTAACTCTTCACCTATAGTACCACTATCAATGACCTTTGGTGGGTTTTTTTCACGAGGTTTAAAGGTTCATTTTATTGGGGTGCCACTTCTGACCATAGGTGCAAGAAAGAATTATCATAAGGTTATCGAGCTTGTTGAAAAAGCCAAGAAGGCCTGCAGAGAAAAGCCCGCTTCTTACAATATTGTAGATATAGACGGAAAAGGTCGTCTTAGCTATTATGAGTAGCATATCTGTTATTTTACATACATAACTAATATACTACTCAACTGCAATATAATACAATGTTAGTTTTTAGCTAACGTGAGTTAGCTTCTCTAACGAGGGTTAGATTCTCTAACCAAGGTTAAAGAAGCTAGCCTGTGTATTAAATGCCAGCAAAGACGACCTTTTATTTACTTTTTACTTAATTTTTTTAGGCTTATTGCTTTTTTTGATTTGCGCATGTGGTGAGCGAATTCATCATCCCCGTAGCTGTGACGGCTTCGCCAGCTTCAAGTACGTCCGTGTACGCTCGCGGCCAGCATCCCTGCCGGCAGAGCACCCGCGAAGCCGTCTCGCCTGCCTGTCGACTGACGTTTTTATCAGGCTGATTACTTTTTTTTATTTGCGCATGTGGCTGTATTAGTCACCATACGTGTTCAGGATAATTTTTTTCTGAAAAATTAGT
>CALJSV010000094.1 GCA_937976095.1 uncultured Clostridia bacterium
CCAAAGAACACAGACATTTCTACCTACCTGACAAAAAAAATCAAGCTTAATATCCCACTTATGTCAGCAGGAATGGATACGGTTACAGATGCAAGGCTTGCCATAGCTATTGCAAGGGAAGGCGGAATAGGGATAATTCATAAGAATATGTCGATAGAAAAGCAAGCGCTGGAGGTAGATAAGGTAAAAAGGTCTGAGCATGGGGTTATAGTGGATCCTTTCCATCTTTCACCGGATCATATAGTATCTGATGCAATGGAGCTTATGGAGAGATACAGAATATCAGGAGTACCTATAACCGATGAAAAGGGCAAGCTTGTGGGTATACTGACTAATAGAGATTTACGCTTCGAAACAGATATGTCAAGAAGGATAAAAGAGGTTATGACCTCTGAAAAGCTAGTTACAGCTCCGGTTGGAACAAGCATAGTTGAGGCTGAGCAAATACTAAAAAAGCACAAAATCGAAAAGCTTCCATTAGTAGATGCTAAGGGTTATCTTAAGGGGCTGATAACTATAAAGGATATAGAAAAGACTATCCAGTATCCGAGCTCTGCTAAGGACTCAAGCGGAAGGCTGCTTGCAGGGGCTGCAGTTGGAGTAACAAATGACATGCTGGAAAGGGTTGAAGCCTTGGTTGCTTCTAAGGTGGATGTTATAGTTATAGATACAGCTCACGGACATTCAAAGGGAGTCATAGATGCAGTCAGAAAGGTAAAAAACCATTATCCAGAGCTTCAAGTCATAGCCGGCAATGTAGCAACTGCAGGAGCAACAAGGGAGCTTATTGAAGCAGGAGCAGATGCTATAAAGGTAGGTATCGGTCCCGGCTCAATATGTACTACAAGAGTAGTTACAGGAGTAGGAGTTCCACAGATTACTGCAGTGTATGATTGTGCGTTGGAAGCAGATAAATATGGAGTTCCTGTGATCGCAGACGGCGGAGTCAAATATAGCGGGGATATAGTAAAGGCTATCTCAGCAGGTGCAAGCGTGGTTATGGTTGGAAGCCTCTTTGCAGGAGTTGAAGAAAGTCCAGGAGAGATGGAAATATACCAGGGAAGAAGCTTTAAGGTGTACAGAGGTATGGGCTCCCTTGGAGCAATGGCGAGCGGCAGCAAGGACAGATACTTCCAAGAGGATGCAAAAAAGATGGTTCCCGAAGGCGTAGAAGGAAGAGTTCCCTACAAGGGAATACTGGCAGAGACTATTTACCAACTGATTGGTGGCCTGCGCTCAGGCATGGGCTATTGCGGAACACCTACCATTGAGAAGCTTAAGAAGAACTCTCAATTTATAAGAGTAACAGCAGCAGGCCTAAGAGAAAGCCACCCCCACGACGTACAAATAACAAAGGAAGCACCGAACTATAGTTTATAGGATAATAGCTGCTAGCCTCTAGCTACTGGCTACTAGTTTAAGGAAGGGCATCGAAGCCATGCTAGTCGTAGTAGCCAGAAGCCAGAAGCAAGCAGCTGCAGTAAAGGCTGCATATTTAAGGAGGTAACAAATTGGAAAACAGAGAGCTAATATTGATATTGGACTTTGGCGGTCAGTATAACCAGCTTATAGCAAGAAGAGTAAGAGAATTTAATGTATATTGTGAGGTAGTGCCTTACGATATTTCTATAGAAGAAGTGAGAGCAAAGTCTCCAAAGGGCATAATTTTCACAGGAGGCCCTGCAAGTGTATATGAAGAAGACTCACCAAAATGCGACAAGCAGATATTTGAGCTTGGAGTGCCAATACTTGGTATATGCTATGGAGTGCAGCTGATGTCACATATGCTTGGAGGCACTGTTGCGAGGGCTGACAAGAGAGAATACGGCAAGACAGAAGTGTCCCTATCTGATGGACATATTTTTAAGGAAATACCTGAAAAAAGCATATGCTGGATGAGTCATACCTGCTTTGTGAAGGAGCCGCCAGCAGGCTTTGAGGTTCTTGGAAACACAGAAACCTGCCCTGTTGCAGCTATGGGTCATAGGGATAAGAAGCTTTATGGAGTGCAGTTTCACCCTGAGGTAGAGCATACAGAGTATGGAAGTGCAGTGCTGAAAAACTTCCTCTTTGAAATATGCGGGCTATCGGGTAACTGGACTATGGGAAGCTTTATAGATGAAAAATTTGCTGAAATAAAAGCTGCTGCAGGAGATAAAAAGGTAATATGCGCCCTTAGTGGAGGTGTTGATTCCTCTGTAGCGGCAGTACTGGTTCATAAGGCCATAGGCAGTCAGCTTACCTGTGTATTTGTCGACCACGGCCTAATGCGTAAGGATGAAGGAGATCAGGTAGAGCAGATATTTAGAAAGCAATTTGAAATGAACCTAATAAGAGTAAATGCAAAGGATAGATTCTTAGGAAAGCTAAAGGGAGTATCTGACCCTGAGAAAAAGAGAAAGATAATTGGAGAAGAATTTATAAGGGTTTTTGAAGAAGAAGCAAATAAGCTAGGTGATATAGATTTCCTTGTACAAGGTACAATATACCCGGATATTATAGAGAGCGGAACCAAGACAGCGGCAACTATAAAGTCCCACCACAATGTAGGTGGACTGCCAGAAGATATGAAGTTTAAGCTTATAGAGCCGCTAAACACCCTCTTTAAGGATGAGGTAAGAGCAGTAGGGCTAGAGCTTGGTATACCTGACTACCTTGTATGGAGACAGCCCTTCCCAGGCCCAGGACTTGGAATAAGAGTGCTAGGCGAGGTTACTGAGGAAAAGCTGCATATAGTAAAGGAATCAGATGCAATCCTCAGAGAGGAAATAAAAAAGGCAGGCCTAGAGAGAGCCATATGGCAGTACTTCACTGCCCTACCCAACATAACAACCGTAGGTGTAATGGGAGACGAGCGTACCTACTCTCACACCATAGCCATACGTGCAGTAACCAGCTCAGACGCCATGACAGCAGACTGGGCAAGGATACCCTATGATGTACTGGAGAAGATTTCAACGAGGATAGTAAACGAAGTGGAGAATGTGAACCGTATCGTCTACGATATCACCAGTAAGCCACCTGCGACTATAGAGTGGGAATGATGCCCTAGCGAGTTACCCATATAGAAAAAAACAAGTCTTCAACTCAAAGTTGATGACTTGTTTTT
>CALJSV010000095.1 GCA_937976095.1 uncultured Clostridia bacterium
ATTTAACATAGAGAAACTTGTAATTGAACATGGAACAGAAGCACATTTGATTATAGACTATTTAAAGGAAAGAAAAATTACCTTTGTCAAAGCAAATAGCCTATTCCATGGGTCAGCTTGGTTGGTCGCTATTATCAGGGATAATAGGAACCTATTTAGTGTTTTATTACATACCAACGGAAAAATCAGAAATTGCTATATCTGTACCACAGACCTTGTTCTTCGGTTTTCTAACTATTATTGGACTTATCACAATGCTGGGCAGATTCTTTGATGCAGTTACAGACCCATGGATAGCAACCCTAAGCGATAGAAGCAAATCACCAAAGGGGCGAAGAATCTCCTTTATGAAAAAATCAGCAGTACCCTTTGCGATAACTACTGTTTTGGTTTTCTGGAACCCTGTTCAGGGGGTAAGTACACTAAATGCAATATTCCTTACAGTTATGCTATTACTCTTCTATTTGTTTCTTACCATGTATGTAACACCTTTTTTTGCACTGTTATCTGAGCTGGGACATACGCCTGAGGAGAGACTTAACCTATCGACATACATATCGGTAACTTGGTTCTTAGGCTTTGCAGCAGCATCCCAAGCACCTGCCTTATGGAATGTGTTTATCGGTATGGGCTTTGCAAAAGAAGTGGCAATGCGCATGGCCTTTACTATATTTTCTGTTATAGGATTGATCCTTTTGCTTATACCTGTTTTTACAATTGATGAAAAGAAATATTGCGAATCAGTACCTTCTGAGGTAAAAATGATGGACTCTATTAAGGCTACATTCGCTAATAGGGAGTTCAGGATATTTGCAGCTTCTGATCTGGTTTATTGGCTTGCTATTACTGTTTTTCAAAATGCGCTTTTATACTATATCACTATACTATTAGACAGACCGGAGGAAATGCTGGGCATTCTATTTATCCTTTTGGGTGTTGGTTCATTCCTGTTTTACGTGCCAGTCAATCTGCTTGCAAAGAAGTTCGGCAAAAAGAAGCTGCTGGCTTTTGCGTTCTGCTTGTTCATTGCTACGTACCTGTTTGGAAGTATGCTTGGCAAGCTGCCATTTTCACCGGAGCTGCAGGCTTATGCACTGGTAATAATAGCATCTATACCTATGGCTGTGTTTGGAATACTGCCGAATGTTATTATAGCGGATATAGCAGAGTATGATGCTCGTAAGACAGGCGTCAGAAGAGAAGGTATGTTTTTTGGAACAAGAACCTTTGTATCAAAAATAGGACAAATGCTTTCCATGCTAACACTGAGCTCTCTGCTGCTGCTTCAAAGAAATGGAAGCAATGAAATAGGCATAAGGCTTACGGCGGTGTTTGCAGCTGTAGCCTGTGTAGTAGGACTGATATTATTGCTTATGTATAACGAGCAAAAAATACTAAAGGGCATCTCGTCAAACAGTCAACTTGACAGTAATGAAGGAGTCGGACTGTAGTGTGGAGGATAATATGCTTAAAGATATTATATTAAGGTTTAAGTACATTGCACAGGGCAAGGACTTCTCCGCCTTACTTTCAGAAGGAGAGCATAGCTATGGTGTTTTTACTGCTAAGCTTGAAATAGCGGAAGTCAATACATTTTGTAAGCTTAAGCTTACCATAATTCCAAAGGAAGAACTGGTTTTAGAGGAGCTTTCTATAGAAGCTGCCTATGACTACAGCGGGAACCAGAGGATTTTTGTGAATGGCTATCAGTCTTGGACAGACAGCAGAGAGTTTGAAATAAATGAACGAATCAAGGGAATATCAAAACTTGCTAATCCCCTAATGAAAAAATACCATTTTGACAAATATGGAGATTATATTTTCAAGAAGTATCCGGCAAAGGCCGGTGAACTGCATGGATATACATATTCCTATATAAGGGAGGGAGAAAGGTATAGTCTGATCGGATCATTGTCAGAAAGAGAAGGATTTACGGCTATTGAACACTCTACGTCTCAAAAAAAGCTGCGTATCAGCAAGGAATGCAAAGGACTACATATAAGAGCTGAGTATATCCCCTTTAATTTGATTTTGGCTGAAGGCACAGAAAAGGAAGTTTTTGATGCATATTTCCAGGCTATGGGCATAAATAGACCTGCAGTTAAGCCCATGACCGGGTGGACCAGCTGGTATAATTACTATCAAAACATAAGTGAGAGTATCATACTTGAAAACCTAGATCAGCTTAGTTCCGCCAATAAAAACATAGAAATATTCCAAATCGACGATGGCTATCAGACAGCAGTAGGGGACTGGCTTTCAATAGATAAGGATAAGTTTCCTACAGGCATGAAAGCTCTTGCAGACTCTATAAGGAGTAGGGGGTACAAGGCTGGGATATGGCTTGCACCCTTTGTCTGCGAAAGAAGCTCGGAAGTATTTAAATACAAAGGGCATTGGCTGTTAAGAGACAGGGACAATGAGCCTGTTACAGCAGGAAGTAACTGGAGCGGCTTTTATGCACTGGATATATACAACACAGAAGTAAGGGAATACCTGCAAAAGGTATTTGATACTGTGCTTAACCATTGGGGTTATGATTTAGTGAAGCTCGACTTTCTTTATGCAGCCTGTATGCTGCCAAGGGAGGACAAAACAAGGGGTCAAATAATGACAGAGGCTATGGAGCTTTTGAGGGGATATGTTGGAGATAAGCTTATACTAGGCTGTGGAGTTCCTCTGGGGCCTGCCTTCGGTCTTGTAGATTACTGCAGGATAGGCTGTGATGTAAGTCTTGACTGGGATGATAAGGCGTATATGAAGCTTTTTCACAGAGAAAGGGTTTCAACTCTCAATTCTATAAGAAATGCCATAGGAAGAAGACATTTGGATGGAAGAGCGTTTATGAACGATCCTGATGTGTTTTTGCTGAGAGACGATAATATTATGCTGTCAGAGCATCAGAAGAAAACACTATCTCTTGTCAACAAGCTGTTTGGCAGTCTTTTGTTTACCTCAGACAATATAAAGCATTATAATGCTGAAAAGCATAGCTGGTTTGATCAGATCATGACTGATGAAAAGGCAAATATCACTACAGTAAATGAGCACAAAAACGGATTGGTTGAGGTTAATTATACAGAGAAGGGGAGAAGCTATATAGCCGTTATGAATTTTCAAAAACGTAAAGTCACCTATAAAGCTATTGATCTGGAGCCCTTCGAAAGTCGTGTTCTTGATACAGGCTATGAAATATATTATAAGGAGCTGCAAAGCTGATGGATAGAGCTAAGGTTATATTTGGAAACGAAATGCCAGAAAAGGTTTATAATAAAGCAATTAATACCAAAAGAAAATATATAAAGAAGTTTGGAAATGATGAAGCGACTCGCTATAGACTTGGAGTTGAGCCTAACTCTGTTCTTGCTCCTTATATAGGAGTGCAGAATATTGTGATCGATGAGAAAGCAGCAGCTATTGAGCCAGATAAGGGTGTTGTAATTGGAAACATTAGAATGGGCTATGGACACTATAGGATCTCGATTGCAATAGCATCTGCCGCTTACTCTATGGGTTATACCCCGTACTGGTTTGATCTACATTCATATAGTGAGACCACTGGTGGAAGGCTTATCGCTCACCTAAACAAGCTTTACTCCCTTGGCTCCAGATTGTCACAAAAATACTCGATATTTAATAAGCTCTACTGGGAGCCGCTGAACTCTGAGGGCTTTAAGAAGCTGTCCTACAATGCAGCCGATCAAAAGGCTGCCGAGCTGATGACGACTGTTTACAAGGATATACCGAAGGACATGCCCTTTTTAGCTACTCATGTCTGGCCGGCACAAGCAGCTATACACTCAGGTGTAAAGCGTGTGATAAATGTTATACCTGATAACTGGCCTATGGGTCTTCATCTAGCAGAAGGCTCAATACATACTGTGCAGACTCCATCATCCTACTTGGGATATAAAACGCTAAAGGGAATGGATGGCAATAGAACGCTAAAGCCGATTCCTGAGGGGGACATACATTGTGTCGGTCATTATGTAGATCATGAGCTGGTAGTAAATCTGGAGGCGGATTGTAAGAGAAGACTTGATAGAATTATAGAGCAAAGGCCAAAAAGAATACTGCTTACAATAGGAGGTGCCGGAGCACAAAAGGAAATATTTGCGGCGGTTATAAGAAATCTTCTGCCGAAAGTAAGGCTAGGCAAAGCAGTTCTGTACATAAATGTTGGTGATTACATAAATGTTTGGGAGCAGCTGAATAAGGAAATTCCTGAGCTTAAGGAAGTAGCGGAGCTATATTTTGACAGCTGGGAAAAAAGCAGCAGATTTGCAGAAACAGCAATAAAAGAAGAGGTGAAGGGTGTTCACGTTTTTTGCCATCAGAACATTTTTGAGGCAGTTTACACAACAAATCTTCTGATGCGCTCCACTGATATTATGCTTACAAAGCCAAGTGAGTTAGCTTTTTACCCTGTACCAAAGCTTTTGATAAAAAGGGTAGGCGGACACGAGGCGTGGGGTGCAGTAAGGGCGGCAGAGATAGGAGACGGTACTATTGAATGCGGTACTATAGGGAATACTTTGCAGATGCTGGAGCTTATGCTATCTGAAAAAGAGATATTGACAATGCTATGTGAGAACATTGTTGCAGCCAACAAAATAGGCATATATAGCGGTGCCTATAAGGCAGTGGAGCTGGCAGTTAAAGCAACTGGCTTATAATATTAAGCTACTTGCTCTTCTCCGGCTCATAGGGGTCCTCCTCATAGTCAAACTCGATTTTTTTCATGGTTGCTTTATTTGTAAAGCCTTTAGTTTTATTATCATTACTGCTTATTCTTCTCGCGCGGTCATAATCATCCTCTTCATAATCAAAATCTCTGTTCAAGGTATTCCCTCCCAGCGTTATTTGTCTAGGAGAATTATAGCAAAATATAGCAGTTATTGCTATAGACAATGCATAAATATTTACAAGTACTTGTTGGTCATTAATTATTTATCTGATATAATAAGGCTATAGGCCTTGGGAATGTTGTCATATTGCCAAAGAATAAAGAATGGGGTGAATGTTCTATGTTGGTATGGAAGGATGATTATGCAATAGGTGTTGATCTTGTTGATGCACAGCACAAGCATTTATTTGAAATCGGAAACAGTGCATATAAGCTGCTAAAGGATGACTTTTGCTATGATAAGTATGACAGCTTTGTGCAGATAATTGATGACTTGCGTGAGTACACAAAGTTTCATTTCCGTTCTGAGGAAGAATATATGATGAAGAATAACTATAGAAAATTCTTTAGTCACAAGGCAGAGCATGACGAGTTTATAAACAAGGTAAACATGGTAAATCTAGATAATGCTGATGAAAACACAGAAGAATATCTTGAAGGCATATTAACCTTTGTTTTTAACTGGATTTTGGAGCACATTCTACAAAAGGATAAGCTAATAAAACAGAATGAGTAAGTAAAAGAAAACTGAGCACTTCAAAAGAGCTCAGTTTTTAATTTATAGGTTTCCAACGCTGCCTCTGCCAGGTTTGCCCATGAGCTGCTCATAGCCAAGGCTGGTTCTACAGCTTTGAGCCTTTTTGCGCGCATCCTTTTTCAGCTTTATGATATCTCTAATAAGTCGGTCTATGTATACTCTTTCTGCCTTATCTACAGGAATGGGTAGAAAAACCTCCAAGAGACGATTTCCCAGGGTGGATATGGTTCCCTGACGAAAGGACTTGGATTCTATTTGCCTTTGAACTATTTCCATTCCTAAAAGCCCAAGCAGCAAATAAGGGGATATATAGTCCTTGTCAAGAACGGTCAGCTTTCTAAAGTGGCTTTGAAATACCATCCTAGTGTCAAGCTCCGTAATCATTGCTTCCTTTCCTATCAGATATGTACCGTCGTTTATTATCAATATATCCTCGTTTTCTACCTTCTGCTTATAGCGAAATTTTTCATAGATATCCTCAGAAACACAATGAGTTGGATCTAATGCTATCTCCCAATTGCAGATTTCTGAAGTACGGATAAAAGGTATACTGCCTTTGCCGTAAGCATCACTCCCAACCTCGTGTCCTTTGAAGATCCTTATAATACCTTTTTGAACCAATTCTTTTATTGATACAAGTCTGTATTTATCATTAAGGTTGGCCTTTCTCAGTATAGAGTCAAGCTGAGGTATGTAGTATTTTACCAGAAGTATATCGTCAATAAGCTGGCTGCGCCTCATGCTAAAGGCTAAGCAATCTGCACTTGAGCTGTCTATGCTGCCGCTATTTTGCAAATATGCTCCGTATTGAGCGGGTATACCTGAAATATCATCGTCCTTCGCTTCCTTTCCTCGCTTATCATGCCCGCAGCCCTTTGGATAGCTCATAAACATATGATAGTCGGGCTTGGGAAGGACTTTTGTCATTATCAGTAAATGCGTCTTCATAGAAGTATAAGGAAGGAAGGTGTCAAGGGGCAGGTCAATAACTGCCAGCAGTTCCACACTCTTTAGAAGCTCCTGACGTATATAGCCTTCTGTTGGATTGCTCAAAATCCCATCAGGCAATATTATGGCCAGCTTTCCCCCTTCCTTAAGCAGCTGGAGGCACCTTTCGATAAACAGAACCTGAGGTGCTTCGCTTTCCTTGAGATTTCCTTTTATCCAGCCCATATCTTTTTTATTTACCCAACTGCAGCCAAAGCTGTATTGCCTTAGAACCTCACTTCCTACTATGGGGATCCTTGATCCAAAGGGCGGATTTGCAAATACTATATCAAAGCTTCCCGGCAGGATATGCTTTTGACAAGCTGAAGACCAGCTTGAAGGAGTATCCAGGGAATCCTCACAAAATATCGGACATACTTCTTTAGTCTGAAGGGCAAGGTTATAAGCGGCTGTACTGCATATGTATGAATCCTTATCGATACCGAAAAGCCTATAGCTTTGGTTAGAATTACTGGCACCAGACATAAAGCTCGTGCATGCAGCTAAGAAGCCTCCGGCACCGCAGGCAGGGTCTATTATTTTATCATCGTCCTTCGGATGGAGTATTTTTACAGCTGCCTCAAGCACATTCTGTGGGGTGAAAAACTGGCCAGAGCTGCCCTTTGAAGAGTGAGGCATAAAATACTGATACAAATCCGCAACAATAGTGGGCTTAAAGCCGGAAAGGCGACTTTCTTGTAAAAGCTGAATGATATAAGCAAGCATTCTATCATCATGTAAAAGCAGCAAGGGCTTAGGGGGTATTTTACCGTATCTAAGAGAAGCTATTTCATAAAGATCGTTTATTCGTTTTCTGAGCTCCGAAGGATCTTTGCCTTCAGAAAAGTAAAAGCAGGAGGGAAGTCCGGTTTCTATTCGTTCCTCATCCATAAGCTTGCAAAATATAATGCTGAGCAAATCATCAAGATAGCTCTCGCAGCGTGAGCTGCACTTTGAACTTGCATAAAGAAAGCTTTTGATTTGCTTTAGTATGGGCTTTACACTCTTGATGTCTGACAAGCTAATCACCTCAAATTGTTAGTATAGTGAAATCTATTACTAAGTGACTGCAAATATACTAATAGCACATAATAAAAAAGCTGCACTTTAGCGGTTAAAAAAGTGCAGCTGATGAGGATATTGAATGGGTCGACAAGAATCTCCTCTTGTCCACTAATAATAT
>CALJSV010000096.1 GCA_937976095.1 uncultured Clostridia bacterium
TCTTGTTAAAAGTTCTTTCGTTGTATCCGGTTTTTAATATTATCGACCTCTATGGCCGGCGGACAACTCTTGCATTCATCCATTCCCATTTTGCACCTCCCAAATGTAGCTTTGTGTATTTCTACTACCTTCTGATCTCTCCTGATATTTGACTTAACTCCTGCTTTACTTTATCAATTAAAGTAGGAGAACTATTTCCAAATGTAACTTCCAGCTTGAAGT
Organism: uncultured Clostridia bacterium; assembly: GCA_937976095.1. Classification (GTDB taxonomy): domain Bacteria; phylum Bacillota; class Clostridia; order Lutisporales; family Lutisporaceae; genus CALGKJ01. The sequence continues at coordinate 223 of CALJSV010000096.1, forward strand.
TTCCCGGCAATGAGCTTTCGTACACCTCCCTTATTTCTGTGACCCGGGCATCCAATGTGACATTCCACTTCTTATTCTGAATAGTAACTATATCTCCTAAATCCCAATCTTTTTCGTATATAAAAGGTCCATAAGTTAATATATTTGCCTCAAGACTTTCTATCATATCTAGTTCCTGCAGTTTTTGCACGCCTCGGTCAATTAGAGTTGACTGATCGTCTAAATCCCTGGCATCTATAAACATCTCACGACGATCAAGCCCAGTGGAAGTCCCGACTTGCTCGATCGTCCGCATTTCTCCTTCTCCCTGGCCACCAACGTAAGCAAAGTTTTTATAGCCGATTTCTGAATCTATATACTCCTGAGCTTCTATATTATCAAAATCAGGAGAAAAGATTACCGGGTTTCTCTCCGACTGTGCAGCAGTAAGGTTTCTTCCCTCATATGTAAGCGTCAAATCTAGCACACATATAAAACTGCATAGCTATATGAGATAATGCACCTAGAATAAATACTGGAGGTGCATTTTTCATTGAATTACAAAGAAAACAGAAAGCTTTGGGCAGAAAGGGTAGCTGCATTCCAAGCAAGTGGAATGAACCAGCTGCAATGGTGTAAGCAAAACGAAATAAGCTTGTCAGCTCTTAGATACTGGCTGAGAAAATCAAGTACAGAAACTGAATGCATAATAGAATCCGAATCCATCCAGTTTGCAACTATTGATGTTCCAGGCACACATACAAATAACAGCATTACCTTGGAAGTAGGGTTTGTTAAGATACACTTAGCCAGCGACTTTGATGAAGCACTTCTGCTGAAAGCAATCAAGACACTGCAACGTTTATGATCAACCAATTACATATTGAGAAAGTCCATCTGGCATTAGGTGCTACTGATCTCCGTAAGTCAGTGGAAGGTCTTGCTCTTATTGTCCAACACATATTAAAGATGGATCCCTTCTCAACTCATCTCTTTGCATTTTGCAACAGACGCCAAGATAAGATTAAGATACTGGTATGGGAAAACAATGGCTTCTGGCTTCACTATAAGCGTCTAGAAAAGGGGTCTTTTAAATGGCCTTCCAAGAGTGAATGCGTATCGTTATCCCTATCTGAGAGAGAATTTCGTTGGCTCTTGGATGGAATGAGCATTCAGCAGGACTCAGCACATAAACCAGCATTAGAACGAGTACTGATATAAAAGCTCTAAAATATTGACTTTTCAATAGATTGGGGCTTTTTTTGTATCATTGTTTCTGGTAAAATAGAAGTATGAGTAGATTAATTGAGAACAAAGAATTACAACAGAATACGGTTTCAATAGATGATCTAATGAATGAAAACACCAAGCTTCAGCATGAGCTTGAAATTGCCAATGCTAAAATTAGATGGTACGAAGAGCAGTTCAAGCTTAATCAAGCAAAGAAATTTGGCAAATCCAGTGATGCAATTCCTCCGGAGCAGATATCATTCATAAACGAAGTAGAAATAACTGCAAGACCAGAGCTTGATGAGCCACAAATCGAGAAGATCGTATATGAGAGGAAGAAGCAGAAGCGCGGTATTAATAAAGAATCCTATGAGGATCTAAGGGTTGAGACAATAACATATGCTCTGGAGGAAGGCGAGAAGGACTGTCCAAGCTGTGGTGGTGACATGCATGAAATGTCTAAGGAGATTAGAAAGGAACTGAGGGTAAAGCCAGCAGAGGTCTATATTGTTGAGCATGTGAGAAATGTATACACTTGTAGAACATGCCAAAGCAATGGAGATAGTGTTCCTGTTATCACTGCACCTATGCCAGCACCTGTAATTCCGGGAAGCATAGCTTCTGCAAGTGTACTTGCATATTTGATGCATCAGAAGTATGCTACTGCTATGCCTTTATACAGACAGGAACAGGTATGGAAAGAGTTTGGCATAGCTCTTTCAAGGCAGAACATGGCTAATTGGATTATAAGGGGTAGTGAGTTATGGCTTGAGCCACTTTATGATCGTATGCATCACCTACTGCTAAAAGAGAGTTTCCTGCATGCTGACGAAAGCCCCATGAGAGTGCTCACAAAGGATGGAAAACCCACAGATAGTAAAGCGTACATGTGGCTATATATGAGCAGCAAGTATTCAAGGCAGATGGCTCTTTATGAGTACCAGCCTTCAAGGTCAGGAAAGCATGCCAAGACATTCTTGTCTGGCTTTAGCGGTTTTTTACAAACTGATGATTATTCAGGGTACAATTCCGTTGAGGATGTGACTAGGGTTGGCTGCGTAGCTCACGCTAGAAGATACTATACGGATGCACTGAAGGCATTGCCTAAGGATGCTCCAATAGAATCTACCTATGCACATGAAGCTTTGAAATATTTCAAGGAAATGTTCATATTAGAGGACTCGTGGAAGGAGCTTGAACCTTCTAAGAGACACAAATTGCGTCAAGAACAGTTGAGACCTGTTTTTGAAGCCTATTTGTCATGGTTAAAAAAAGTACAGCCTAAGGTCGTACCGAAAAGTTCTCTTGGTAAGGCAATAAATTACAGCATGAGCAACTGGGATTATCTAACTAACGTTCTTGAACATGAAATGTGTGAGTTGACAAACAATAGAGCAGAACGCTCCATCAAACCTTTCGTCATAGGCAAAAAGAACTTTCTGTTTGCCAAGTCTCCAAGCGGAGCAAAAGCAAGTGCTATAATATACAGTATGGTTGAAAGCGCCAGGTTAAATGGTCTTAGCCCATATTATTACTTAAAGCACCTTTTGGAACAGCTTCCATCACTAAAGCTGACTGAAGAAGATTCATTGGATCATCTACTTCCGTGGTCGGCGTCACTGCCCGAAGAATGCAGGCTTAAGAAGAAGTCTTAAAAAACATAAGTCCCATTTACGAGAATTA
>CALJSV010000097.1 GCA_937976095.1 uncultured Clostridia bacterium
GTTACGGGTACAGTGATGGTCTTTTCTTCGGTAGTGATTTCTGTATGGGAAATAACATCTGCTTCCTGTACTAGCTCCTTAGAAATCTCCAGTTGTTCCTCATGTAACTGAAGTCGATAATTATTACTGATGTTTTTAAGTGTCTTTCTTAAAGGCTGCTTATTATTATCATGCGCTTTTCCTTCGGCAGCTTTACTACTGTTGGATAAAGCAGTTAGTATTCCCACAACAGCACCGACTGCAGCACCTAGGATAGCTATAGCTTTTATAGAGTCATTTGCACCTATAATTCCTAGCATCACTACAACTGCACCAATGCCTCCACCAATTAGCGCTCCAATGATGGTATTTATAACAAAACTACCCTTTTGACTTTTTGAATCATTTGACATACTTTCCTCCATGCTTTTGCTTATAAGTTTAGGTAATTGAATAATTTTTAAAAAACACCTCGCAAACCTATATGATTTGTGAGGTGCTTCTGTATTAATATATTAATTTGTTGCTAAAGCTCATTTCTACTTTGTGATAACCCTAGTATCCCCTGTAGAATCTATATGTGCCTCTTCTTTCTTGATAGTCTCTTCAATATGTCTTGTTTCTTCTACTTCCTGCTTATTAGCTGATATTTCTCCTGTTAATACTGTGTGCTTGTCGACATTGACATGTTCTTCACTTACGGGAATATGAATAGTCTCTCCTGAAGTAATAGGGGAATCGCTGTGCTTATTATCAAATGTTCTTCTTTCAATTATAACTTCCTCATGGGTTACAGGAACATCAACGGATCTATGCTCTTCAACAACATCCTTGCTTAAAATTACTTCCCCTGCTTTCACCTTGTTCTTATTTATATCGAGTTGCTCTTCACGCAGTTGAAGAGTTCCCTCTTCTTTTATATTGTTTTTTTCTTTGTTATCTATATTGTCATCGTTTTTACCAAATCCAAAAAAGCTCATCATAATTAATACCTCCATGCAAAAAAATTGAAGCAAAACTAAGCTGTCGTAAATATTTTCTCCTATAACGATATTTAATATCCAAGCGCTCTGTAGGAATTGTTGTGAATATAACCCAATGTTTTTTAAATTTTTAATTTTTTTCAAAAACTTAAAAACCTCTGAGGTTCTATGCTCTCAGAAGTTTTTTGTTCAATGAGAAGTAGAGGTATTACCTGGATACACTTTTCATCATTTCAAAATATATTCCATTTTCATTCCTACTCATCTCTTTCATACCGATCTTCTCTAATATACGAATAGAAGCAAAATTGTCTGCCAATACATTATCAGCACATATTACTTTCACTTTTTCCTGTGCGCTAGCCCATTCAATTAATGCTTTTACAGCTTCATATCCATATTGTTTTTTTCTTTCACTATCAATTAGCCCATAACCTATTTCTATTCTCCCTTTATCACTTCATTCTCTTGACATAAAACCAGCAGCTCTTTTATATAACTGATAGCCAAATAATAGCTTTCCACAATCCCAAAACCATACTTTGCATACACAAAGGGGATTCCTGCAAATAATGCTGCATCACAATCACCTTGTGTATCCCCTACATACACCGCTTCATCTAAGTTGTTTCTTTCCATAACAAGCTTAATGTTTTCGCCTTTACTCCTTCCGGTATTTCCAAAGCATTCATAATCTTTGATGTGCTTTGCAATTCCTGCCTTTTCCATAAATAATTCTATATAGCCGGATTGACAATTACTTACGATAAACAAGCTGCATTTTTCCGAAAGCCTTCTAATAGTCTCCTTTACATCCGGATATAGCAGATCCTTCATGTGGATTTCCAAATCCTCATGCTCACACTCGCAGCACCGCTTTAATATCAACGCTCTTTTTTCAGCACTTGCATCATGAAACAAATTATTAGCTATCACATCCATGGTCTTCCCAAATTCTTTTTTAAGCACTGATGCAGTTATTACCGCATTGGTTCCACCAACTTCTGCAGTCGCCCTGTTCCACGCCTTGGCTACAACCTCCGTTGTATCCCATAATGTGCCGTCAACATCAAGTATAATGTTTTTCATAGTGAAACCTACTTCCTTTTAGTCTATATGAGAGTATATTATAAAACAATATCTATATAGTCAATATCTAAAAATAGTACCAGTCACATCGTTCAGGCAGTTGCAGCCTACATTAGCGCATATCACTGCCCAAATGACGTATACGGCACTTATGGTTTTTATTTGCAATATTATTATTGGAACTTATAATGTTTTTACACCGTCTTAAAGGTATAACTATTAAACGTTATGTTAATTAGGAGGCGAAAAAAATGAAAAGAAAAATTTTATTAATAGGTGCATTAGCATTTGTATTTACATTTGGCGCAATAGTAGGTGGACTTTCTCTAACCACTAGTGCTGATGACCCGCAGGCACCTCAAAAAACAATTTCAGTTAGCTCAGAGGGCACTGTCAAAGTGAAACCAGATATGGCATATATCAATGTTGGCGTTCAAACAGAGAACAAAAGCTCAAAAACAGCCCAACAAGAAAATGCAACAAAAATGAATAAAGTCATGAAAGCTCTAAAGGACCTGAAAATCGCAGAAGCCGATATTAAAACTTCTCAGTACACAATCTACCCAATGGAAGCTTATTCAGAAAAGGATCAGCGTTCATATATTACGGGCTATAGAGTAATAAACACATTGGAAATAACAATCCGAGACATTTCAATAGTTGGTTCAGTAATTGATACAGTAACAACAAATGATGCAAACACCGTATCAAATATACGTTTTACAGTAGCTGACCCAGACAAGTATTATCTGCAGGCTTTAGAGAATGCAACAGTAAAAGCAAAGGCAAAGGCTGATGTATTGGCAAAACAGTTTGGCATTAAATTAGGTCTACCATCACAAGTTAATGAAACTAGTGGCGGTTACTATCCTCCAATTATGTATGCACAAACAGAGCGATTTAAATCCAGCATGGATGCAGCAGCTACGACTAGTATCTCTTCAGGAGAATTAGAAATTAGAGCATCCGTAGGATTAGTATTCTCTTATTAATATAGGCTAGACAGCAGATAAAAGGGTTAAGCGTTTACTCGCTTAACCCTTTAATAATTTCGTGAATGTTAATGGTTATCAGGTTCTTTATTTTATAAACCTAAGATATATATCAAGGCTTCTATCTACTTCAGCTTCAACAATTCTAATAAAATCTTCTTTATCACCGGTAGTATGAGCTTTATCAAGTGCAGTATAATAAGCCAGCCTGTTTTCATTCCTAATAACTACCGCAGGATATCCGCTTTTCATAAGTTCTAAGTTTAAGAGCAGTCTGGCAGTTCTCCCGTTTCCATCTATGAATGGATGTATTCCTACAAAGCTAATGTGTAAAATTGCAGCTCTAGCAATAGGGTGAAGTGCGATACCTTCAGCTTCATACCATCCTATTAAGCCTTCCATCTGCTCTTTAATTAGCAGCGGTTCAGGAGGAATGTGCTTTGCACCTGATATTATTACCTGTTGATCCCTGTACCTGCCTGCATATGAATCATCTATTCCTTTTAATATCAGTCTGTGAATATTTTTGATCTGCCACTCACTTATATGCTCAACATTCTTTATTATTTCCTCAACATATAGTATGGCGTCTCTATGGTTTATTACTTCTAGATGCTCTCTAAGTGATTTTCCTCCAACAGTTATCCCTTCTAGAACCACCTTAGTTTCCAATAATGTCAATGTGTTTCCTTCAATGGCATTTGTATTGTAAGTCCATTCAAGTAGCGTATTCTCTCTTATACTTTTTACCGTGTACTCCGGTAAAGGTCTTTTACTATCCAGCAACTCTTTCTTCTTGTCAGTTCTCTCAAACATATTCTCACCTTCTGTTTTCTAATATTTAGTTCATCTTAACTAAAATAGTGAAAGTTGTTCATATCTCTCATTTCTCATCAAAAACCTGCTTGAGGATAACTGAGTAATATCCTCGCCTTTTTTATGCTCACTTTCCATAACCTGCAGACCCTGATGGAGCTTAGAATCATAGAGGTTTAGCACATATATATTGTCAAATCTGTTATAAATCGAATCTCCTCCAAGACCCGTAAAACAAATAAGCTGAGTATTATACTTTTTAGCTATATCCATAAGTGGCTTAAGAAGATGCTCTGCATTTGTTTGCGCAAAGGGGTTATCCATAATCAGTACCTTGCCTTCCTCCTTTGTATTTACCAATGCATCATCCTCTCTTCTCATATAAGAAAGCATACACACCAGTATGATGAATGCCGAAACAAAGCCTTCACCGCCTGAGTTTTGTGCAACTTCATTCCAGCTTATGGGTACTACCTTTGAAGTTTCAATTTTTCTTAGTTTGATATCTACATTGTTTATACCTACAATATAATCATATAGCTTCGCTGTAGCAATCTCCTTCTCAAGAGTATCATCTATACTTTTGCCGGAATCAAGGTAACTCTTGCAATCACTTATTATCTTATCCAAAAAGTCCCTGAGCTTAAGTATGTAGAGCTCATTCTGCCAGTCAGGCTGGCTTATACTAAGCATCTTATAAGGCTTTTCCTCTATTTTTATTGTTGAATTATCATCAATGGTGCTCATATGATCATAGATTTCCCTGGTATAGTCCAGTAATGAGCTAATTATAAGCTCTTGCTCTTCAGTAATTCTATTAAGATCGGACTGAAGTTGAAGCATCGTCCTTTGATGAATATCCTTTACTGTCAGAAGTATCTGTTTAATATCCTCTGGCTTTTGCTTTACCTCCATTAATGTGTCTATTGTATTCTTGAAATAGGCTTCTGTCCTATAATTAAAATCTACAGCTAATTCATTGCATCGATCTGATAGAGTGAGCAGCTTACTGTTTTCCTCTCCCTTAGAAACCCTGTGCTCCTTTACCAGCTTTTCTCTAAAGGCTTCTATCTCATTGTAGCTTATTTCCAACTGTTGGTCCTCTATAAGCACTGCCCCTTTAAAAGCTTCAAGCTTATCAGTACTTGCAGCAAGCTGCCTCATGCTGGTCTCATTCACTTTCATGGCTTCCAAACAAGCTTTTCTGTCTGCGTCTTTAACCTTTTTACGTCCTACAAAATCAAGGCTTACAATTTCCGCTACTGATACAGGACAATTTTGTTGACAAAATCTCTCTATATCTTTTAACTGCCCCTCTGCTTTAGTCTCAAGCCTGACTGCTTTTATCTCTATAGAACGCCTGTATGTATGTTTGTCATTAATATCCTTAAGTATTATACTTAAGCTTTTTTCCAGCAGTTCTTCCTTATTAGTATCATAAATGCAGCTTTTATATTCGCTCTCTATAAGATCATATTGTTTTTGGCATTTAGCAAGATCTTTTTGAATCAATTCAAATCTTATGTTTGCGTTTGCTAAAAATTTATTATACTCTTCTACTTCTAATCCAAATGCTTCATTTGAAGCCTTAAACTCTGCTTCAAGCTCCTCTATATCTTTCTTTATAAAGCTGCCTTCTGTATAACCTTTATATGCATGAAGTTTTTTTAAATATGCACTATGCTCATAACTCATTGTAAAAAGCTCTGATTTTAATATATCCAGGCTATTAGTCCATTGTTTTTCGTTATTAATTAATTCTTTTCTCTCTTTTTCAAGATTAGATTTCACTTTCAGCAAGGCTTTCTCTTTGATTTTTCTATTTTTATATTCTGAATAGTCCTGAGCAAAGCTTTCAAGTTCATCTATTTGAATAGTTATCTTATCCATTGCTGTCTTTAGCTCTTCCAGGGTTGCTGTATAGCTTTTTATTTTAGCCTCAAGGCCATTGATTTCATTAACTGTAGCTTCATACCTCTGCTCCAGGCTTGTGCACTCACTTTCAAATGTATCGATTTCATCCCTCAACGACTTTAATGTTGCTTTTGTAACACTAAATCTTACTACATTATCCCTATCTACAGTGTATTTTCTTATTTCTTCTGCTTTGATTCTCTTTTCGCTGATTATCTTGTCAATATCCCGTTTTAGACCATTGATTATAAGCTTAAGCTCTTCTTCATCCAGAAGCTTTTCATTAAAAGCCATGTAGAAGCTGACATTTTCTAGGGAATACATATTATTTACTACTTCAACCTTCAGTGACTCACCCAGCCTATTCTTATCTACAATGGGTATAGGGAGAGAGGTAAATATGTCCAACCTCTCCTCTCGAAGTACTCTAATTCTGTCTGAGTCCATAATTATTGCATAGGGGAGAAATGGGTTTCTCTTTATAAGCTCAAGCTTTTGTTCTATAGAAATAGTCTGTCTTTTTAGCCATGCCAATCCATAAAGCAAGGGAATATCATGTTCATCAAGCTTTTTCTCAAAATCATCCGGAAGCTTAATGTTTTTTCCAGACTCGTACATTTCCAGTACATGCCCCAACTTGTCTGCTTCTCTTTGAAGGTCATCCTCGTTCTGTTTTAATTGTCCTATTTTACTGTCCAGCTCTTTCAGTATATGATCCTTGTCAAATAGCCTTTCCTCATTGATATTACAGTAACGAAGCAATTTTCGGATTTCACTGCATTCTTCTTCCATTTTTTGAAGTCGTGCCTTCCTATCATTAACGTTGTTTTGCTTATTAAGTTTTTTCTCAAATATTAACTTAAGTTCGGCATTTTTTTCTCTAATCGCATATTCTGCTTCTGCTTTACCTGCTTCAGTCTGATGCTTATTGGCACTATATTGCTTTTTTAGTATTTGCAGCTTTGCTCTGTATAGTTCCAAGGCCTCTTCGTCATACTCATCAATAATATTTCTGTAGATCAAAAAATCATTATACTTGCTTCTAAATCTATCTTCATGCCTTAAAAAACTATCCTGTTTGGCTCTGATTGCACCTATTTCCTCTCTTATATCTTGTTCAGTGCTATTCTTTTCTTCCTTGATCTGCTTTAACTCCTCAAGCTTTTTATTTGCATGGTCAATCAAACACTGCTTTTCATTCAGTGCTTTCTCACTTTCCGCTACCTTACTGGAATAACTCATGTTCAAGGAGTACCCTATATTATGTATTGCTATTCTATTTTCTTCATCTGATTTCATCAGACTTTCCAATATGTTTTCCAATTCTAATATCTCTTTTGATGTATTGACATAATCATTATATAGCTTCGAGCATTTGAGGCGGCCTATTTCTTTACTGATTCTTGCATTTTCCACACTCAAGGATGCTATTTCTGCATCTGCCTTATCTATCTCTGTTTTCTGCATTTGTATTTGTGCCAGTAGCTGATGATAATCATAGGATAGCTTTTCGTACTCAATCCTTAGAAGCTCTTTTTCTATATCATTGACTGAGGCTTCTAGCTCCACCTTTTCCTCAGCTAATAACCCCAGCTGTTGATGCAGGTATTTATACAGATTTGCTATATCATTCTCAATACCTTTTACATTCTTTTGCATTGCTTCTAATTCATCTGCTGTTATTAGAATTTTGTCTGAGTACTCTCTAAATTCCTCTATGCCTTTTTTTAGCTCCAGTTTACCTTCATTTTCCTTTAATTGAAGAATAAACTTGTTAAGTATTTGCTGAAAGCTCCTTATTCTGTTGCCCTGATCATTTAGCTTATCTTCAATGGCAGGGAGAAACCAATCGTTAACAAGCGCCGTTATAGTTTTTGATTTGCTGAAAAGCTCTGAAAGACCTGACTCTTTAGTATTAATCTTTTGGATTATACCTTCCCATTCCTTTTGGTGAATCCTGAATTCCTTTAGCCTTTCATAATATCTCTTTCTTTGAATATCATTATTAAGCTCATAATAATCAAAAGCAAATCTTCTTTTACCACTTAGTTCCTCGAATAGCTTTTTCACTTCACCCAGGGGCTTAATCCTTATGCCACTATCTGTCTGATCAATGATAGGTATATTATGTATATCATAATCATTTCCTGATTTGTACTCATGTACGAATGCTACTATATCAAGCTCCTGCCTGTTTTCCTCATCTGCCGTATATGCTTTTTTCTTTATACCCATTCCTATGAGAACATAGCCTGAATTATTATCCAGCAGCCATTCTGTCATAATATAAGTAGGAGAAGCTGTACTAAAATAGTCTGTAAATGTTCTATCTTTAAGATTTCTCTTTCTCACAAAAGGGGCAAGAAGCATTTGAACCATTACTGTTTTTCCGCCGCCGTTTCTTAGACTCATCAAGGTGCTTTCTCCGCCGAACTCAAAAACCTCATTGTTTATTCGCATTGTATTTTTGTTGTAGCTTAAATTTACTATCCTTGAAGCATTCAGTCTACTCATAGTCCCCTCCGGTTAATTCCTTTTCAATTTCTTCAAAGGATTCTAATATATTGTTGTAATTACTCCTATTCAATATATTCCAATCCATAAAATTGCCAAGCTTTCTTGTAGGCTTCAGCATATCATCCTCTTCTATATAATCAAACAGCTTTTGCTCCTCTAAGAATTTTATAATTCCTTTTATAAAACCTTCCTTAGTGGTTTTTGAGGTTGTACTGATATCTGACCCCTTAAGGGCGTTCCATTTTTCCAGTATATTTGATATTGCTATTCCACTGCTCTTTTCTACAGTCTCAATATTTTCATAAGCTTCTGCAGCTCTTAATTTATCACTTACCAGATTTATAAACTCACCAAGCTTTATAAAGCTTCTTGATTCACTGCTTCGCCCGCTTGAATTATAAAAGGTACTTAGAAGCGTAAGTATTATAAATTGTGATAAATAATAATCCTTGTCATTTGCATCAGACCTACACAAGCGTTTTTTTAAATCTGCTTTTGAGAAGCCTATAAACTCATTATCCTCATTGGGAATGATGTATAGTACTCCATTGTATCTTTCTATACTGCAGTCCGATTCAACACCGTATAACTTTACCAGGTTTACTACCTCTTCGCTGCTTGTATACTCTTTGTACAGCTCTCTATCATTATCAATTGAAAGCTCTCCATGCTGCAGCAGATGATAGTAGATTCTCATAGCGACTGCAATTTGCTCTGAATTGTACATAGCTTCTTCCCTTTCAAACAGTTATTCTGAATATCAGATTTGAGCACCTTACGGTTTTAACATATCCATCAGCTGCTCTTACACCATATATCTTTAGTTCTTTTCCTTCTGAGTCTTTTTGGGTTTCAAGTTCTTTTATTCTTTTATAGCTGCGGTTTCCTTCAATGATCTGAAGCAGCATACTATTTAACTCAAAGCCTATGAGATTATTATCATCAATATCTTCTTTTGTCTCTTTCATAAGCTCACTTGTAGAAATTCTTCCGGTCTTTAGAAGCTCTATCATGATTTCTCTAAACATTTCAATAGACGGTATTAGAGAATATCTTTTACTCTCATCACCTTCAATATCATTTAGAATACTTTCCAATGAAACGCTCTTATCCCTAGAGTTTATAAGATAACTTAAAAGGACTTCCAGAATCCCTTTATATTTTTCCAGCTTCAACCTTAGTTCTCTTTGTCTATCTTCCTTTAAAGAAGTCTCATCCAGGGACACAGAAACTTCCTCTTCTTCATCTCTTCCCTTTATAACTCTTTGTGACTGTACACATTTTCTTATATTATAATACTTGTCCAGCTTTTTTAAATATATTGGCCTGAATATTCTTGGCATAGAATCCAGTTTTCTTATATCCTGCAAAATCGGCTCATATAAATCCTGAACCATATTTATCCTTTTTATTGCAGAAAAAGCAGTCATACCGGCAAGTGCGTCTGAATAGGCTTTTTTAAAGTCAAAATGTGAGTTCAATATCCTCTGATGTTCATCAATAACTCTAGACAAGTGCCTTTTTATTATTCCAAGACTTTTTAACGCCTTTTCCTCTTCTTCATTCAGATTTCTAATATCAATATCATCACTTACAAGATCCTGCTCACGTTCACTGACATAATCTCTATAACCCTTAAAGCTCTTTTTTTGCTTTTCTATTATTCCAATGTTGTCATTCAGTATATTGTCATATTCCTCTGGCATAAAGCTCAATACGTTTTCTCTTATCCTTCTTATACTTTCCGCTGTTCTTTGCAGCTGTATCCTCGACAGATTAAAAAGCTGCTTGACATCATCAATAGCCTTGTCATAATCTGCCTTCTCTAGATGGAGTTTGAATATCATCTCCTGTATTGTCAGCTTTAAATTGCTTTCTATCTCCAAGGTTCCTAGCACTAAGTAGTATCCTTCATCTGTAAGGTAATATGAAGTACGCCTTATGCTATCTACTTCTACGGTCTTGTTGTTTACCAAAGAAATGCTAATATCCTTATATGATGAGGCTTCAAAGCTGTAGCCTTTAAAATACATTGCTTCACCATTGTTGCAAAGCACGGTGTTAACAACAAAGTCAGCAATGGATTTGCATTCAGTAAAGGTCAAATGCTTGTGAAAGTAGCTTCTGTCAACTGCTTCTAAGAATGATGCAATATCATCAATAGTACAAGCTTCTTCCTTCAGTGACTGCTCCATAATGTAGAGAAGTATTGAATATATGACATTCGTACCTTCATGGATAGGCTCAAAGCCATAGTTTTTTAGCATAGCCTTATTAAAGCTGTTATAGCTTATTAAGGTATATGTACCTACCTTTTTCATTCTTTTTTCAAATTCTTTCAGAAAGTCAAAATTCATTATATCCTCCAAAATTTATATGTTTGAAGTCTCAATATCACTAAAGCTTATAATCTCCTGTGGTATATACTTGTCCTCTTTAAGTATAGACAGAATTTTAATCCTATAGTCCAGTGAAAAGTTATTAAGAAATGCTTCTCTGATATTTTTATTCTGCCCTTCCTTTGTTTGAGGCAAGTCAATATTCAGGTTAACTGCTTTATCCACCATGTATTGATAAGCCTCAACAAAAGGTTTTATTTCAACCTGCCCTTTTAGGGTACGATATAGCTGCTCATAAATAAGTATTCCCTCATAGTCAATATCTCCAAGATAAAGAAATTGATTTCTGTTATCCATCAAATAAGGCTCCAGACTAATCTCGAAATCCTTGAAGGATTTGCTTATTCCTTTTCCTGCTCCATATATGATTGTTCCTACTGCTACCTTGAATAATGGCTCGAAAGAGCTCATGAGAAATCTTCTCAGGGTATAATAAGTATCTTTATTCTCAATCAGCACTATACTTTGTGGTGTATCTTTGATCTTTGAATAGTATGCAAGCGGCTCTGAAGTATCGTAGAAGTTTAATTTACTTTCTGAAAGCTTCAATCTTTTTAGAAGTGTTCTACCTTTATCTCTAAGGTATTTCTCTCTTCCCCATATCTGGAAAGAACGTTCATTCAATGACGCAGGAACATCCAACAGTTTAGTATTGTTATATAAAAATTCGGAGAGCTTTAATATATATTCTCTGTCCTCCAGGTATTTCTTTATATTATCCATATAATAACTCGTATTGAGCTGAAAATTCAGCTTATAGTTAAGCTCATCTATGTATGCCGAGTTATCTTCTTCAACTTTAATTATAGAATATCTGTTATATAGGCTTGGCTTTTTACTGTTAATGCCACTGTTAAGCACTGGCTTTATAATACCATCTTCTTCCAATATCTTAATCGTATTTGCAAGCTGTATATAATCCTTAATATCTAAGTATCTTTGTACTTCAAGAAGATCTATTCTACTTTTTTCATATTTTCGAAGGTCTTTCATTCTAATCTCTCCGCTCTATCATATAACATAAAGTTTTTGTTTTTGCCCAGTAGTTATACTTAGAAAAATCTGCCTTATATTAAAAATTGTATAGTAATTTCAATTACTATACAATACATTTAGTACTTCTTATATAAGAAACTCAAGTGCCTGGCTGTAAACTTGTTAACTTATCATAGATACAGACTAATCTGTTAATGAGTTAGGTAGCTGGTACTTAAAAATCTACACCTTGCAACCCTGTTTTACTTTATTATCATGCTGCGATTGTCATTGAAGGGATTTTGCAGTTGGAGAATGTATAAAAGTATTGATATTACTACAAGCACTGAAAACAGTGAAATATTTGAATTGATCTTTTTCATATCTGCTCCTTTTATCTCTACATCAATGTAGTATTATTCTCATTACCTGGTTTAACGACTGGTATTATTATAAATAGTGCTGTCAGTATAAAGAAACAATCAAACATTAAAACCATAGGGACATTCCCATTTTGCAAATAATATCCTCCCGCAGTAAACACCGAGTATAGCAACGCTCCAAGGGAAACATGGTGAATTATTTTCCCCCACATTTTTTTACACAGCACGGCTATACCTCCGCAAATCAGCAACCCGGCAGTAATAACCTCGGAAATAATATGTGCCGCTATCCTGTAAGGCTCTGTGTTCAGCTCCGTAACCTGCCCTGTAGAAAGAAGCATTCCCCAGATACCTAGCATGCAGATACCAATTAATATACTATAAATACATGAAGCTTTTTTCACCTTCAATCACTCCTTTTCAAACATTCCATAAAGGCAAATCCTAGTCAATTCCATAAGGTGGTCCTCTAAACCATCTATTTCATTATTGCTGCATACCCAACCAACTATTGCGCTAAAAATTACATTGTTTAGTATCAGTACTTTAAGCTCTGATTTACCTGATAAAATCTCGGCACCATCATACGAATTTGATATTACTGCCCTAATCAGCGCAGTAAAATTAAAATCTTTGCTTGTATCTGATTGACTCACGTTTGTAGTGCCAATCTCTGTTATAAAGCTTGTAAATAGCAAACGTTCCTCTGAGATTGCCCTAACATAGCTTTTAAGAAGACAGCATAAATTTTCTTCAGCTTTCTTTGTTTTGTCCATAGAGCTTTTAATATCAATATTGGCAAAGCACTTAGAAGACCAGTACACAAGCAAGTCTCTCTTTGACTTAAAATAGTTGTAGAACGTACCTTTTGCAATTCCAATTTTTAATGTAATCTCATCTATGGTAACATTCTCGTATCCCTTTTCCCTGAAAAGGTCAATCGCAGTTTGAATAATAGTGTCTTTAATAAACTCACGCTGCTTTTTAAAAATAGATATTCTAGACACCTCCTTTACTCAGTACATGTAGTGACTATAGTCATATTATGCAACAAGTATAGTTTGTTGTCAAGTAAATTTTTCCATATGTCCTATACTATCCTGGACTCTTATCTTTATTTACAAAATCTTGGAAGTAGAGTATAATACAATTAATAAAAAAAGACGATGATAGAGACAGTAAACACTTTTGAAAAATCACAGCGAGCTGGGAATAGTGCAAGCCTGGTATTAATTAGATTGTGTTGAATATCCCTCTGGAGTTTCAGGCTGAATTATATGTAGGTGCTGACGGTTTTCTACCGTTAATAGGAACGCATATGTTGGTATGCAGTATCAGGTGGTATAACGAGTTTAAGCTTTCGTCCTGTTATAGGGATGAGAGCTTTTTTGTACCCTAAAATGATTATTAACTTCCGGAGGTGGTATCTATGATTGATGATGACATTAGCGATATTTGTAATATAGCCACTGCAATAAAATATTTTTTTAGGAGAGATGAATATGAAGTACAACCCAGAAATCACAAAAGCCCGCTATGACGAATATGGAGACAAAGAGTGGGATCGACTAGAAAAGGATAGATTAGGAGATTTATTATACCATGTACATCTTGATATACTAAAACGCTATATCTCTAGTTCGGATCATGTTATTGAACTAGGCGCAGGTGCAGGAAGATTCACAAAAGATATCGCGAATATATCCAAGTCCTTAGTTACGTCAGATTTATCCCCGGTTCAAATTGAAATCAACAAAAGAAAAATGGAGGAACTGGGATTAGCTGATAAGGTACAAGACTTCAAGGTTTTGGACATAACCAATTTGGAGGGCATAGCAGATACTACTTATGATGTTGCTGTATGTATCGGAGGGCCAATCAACTATTTATTTGATAAGGAAGAAAATGCGATAAATGAAATGCTGAGAGTACTTAAGCCGCAAGGTAGGCTGATTCTTGGATCAATGTCATTAGTAGGTGCATTAATGTACTATCTTGATGGAGTACTATATGAAAAGGGTAAGTTCGGAATTGATGCGACAGAATGGCTATTTACCACTGGGATGCAAGATGAAGAGCATTATCCGGTAGAAAATAAGCACTATGTACACATGATGACAAGCAAGGAGCTTGATGCCTTGTTTCAGGGAAAACCCGTAAAAATACTGGAAAAGAGTTCTGCAGGTTTGTTTATGCATTCACAGGAAGAAACTTTATCTAAAGCGAAACAAGATAATGAATTTTGGGAACTCCTAATAAGAAAAGAGCTTCAATTTACTAAATTACCAGGGACTTTAGACTGCGGGATGAACATTATATACGTAATCGAAAAGCTATAGGTGTTTTTTCTCATAGAATAACACTCGGCAATCAAAACCAAACAGCCTATAAGCATTGATATATATTGCTTATAGGCTGTTTTTGCAGTTATTTATAATACGGTTCAGCACACTTTTATGTCGCCGGTTTTATGAGATATATTATTAGTTTTCCTAATAGTACAAATAGGGACAGGAGTACACGTCCCTTAAATACCGAATATTCATAAACAGTTATCAATATGTTCTAAATTCTGTGCGTCACACCATATCCTTCATACTAATCTTGATATCCAGATAATTGTTGCTGTGCTGAG
>CALJSV010000098.1 GCA_937976095.1 uncultured Clostridia bacterium
ACCGCCTTGGTCAGATGAGCCGCCACCAGAAATGAAGTTAAATGCAAGAAACGTATATTCAATACTTGTTAATGCTAATAATCAATTGTTGGTTAGAGGTGAAGTAATGAATATCAAAAAGCTTAGAGAAAAAATGGGAGACCGTGGTTCTTATATAAGCACGGTATGGGGGGTAGGATATAAGCTAGAGGTGCCTAGATGAAGACCAATGGAATAGTTGTGAAGCTATGGACAAGTATTGTTTTGATGACAGTAGTATTGCTTATTATGAGCCTATTGTTTCAGACGCAATTATTGCAATATTTTCATTTGGATCAGGAAAAGGACCTTTTGCGAAAAGGTGCAGAGAAAATAGCTAAAAGCTATGCTGTAAATCCCTTTTTATTCATGCAGCCCACCGCGGAGGTTTTAAGAAAACCGACAGATATAATTATTATTACCGATGAAAATTCTGTAATAACTGATGTTTCGCCTGGGTCAGGCTATGAAAAGGGAAAATATTATGGCAGAGGCTATATGACTGATGTCAAAAAGGGAATTACTGTATTTCGAGAGAATCGGATGATAAATAACACACGTTCACTTTTGGTTGGAGTGCCTATTTATAAGAATATGGGCAAGATACAGGAGGAAATGGACCATGAAGAAGCAGGCTCGGATGCTGATAGAGTATACAGCATAAGAGGGGCTGTTTATGTAGTTACAGAAATAAGCCATTTGCAAACGACAATTAACGCAATAAGAAAGATGTTTATTTTTATACTATTTGGTGCAGTATTGGTTGCTTCTTTCATATCGTACTTCTTATCAAGAAGCTTCTCAAAGCCGCTAATAATTATCAATAATGCAGCGAAGGAGATTTCTAGGGGAAACTACAGTACAGTTATAGATTTACGTTCCAATGAAGAAATAAAGACCTTGGGTGATACTATTAACAATTTGGCAAAGCAGCTATCCAGAGTTGAACAAATAAGAAGGGAATTCATAGCAAATGTGTCCCATGAAATAAGGACACCTCTTAGCTACCTTCAGGGCTACACCGAAATAATGCTGGATGGCTTTGCTGAAACTGAGGAAGAAAAAAGAAAGTACCTTTCAATTATACTTGATGAGTCAAAAAGATTAAGGAATATGGTAAACGAGATTCTCCAGCTGTCGCAAATCGAAGCTGGACAAATAAAGCTTAATATAGAGCCCTTCAGTATGGATGGTACCATAAAGAAAGTGGTAGAAAAGGTATATCCCTTTGCTAGCAGAAGAAACATAAGCATTAAGTATAATGACGCTTATGAGGATGAGTTTTTGTGCTATGCTGATGAGAGCAGGATAAAGCAGGTTTTGGTTAATCTGCTGTATAATGCAATTAAGCACTCCTATGATTACAGCAATATAAACTTAAGTGCATATAGGCAGGGAGACAGGATATATATATGTATAAGAGACTTTGGAGAGGGCATATCACAAGAGGATCTTCCGTTTATCTGGGATAGGTTTTATACCTCTAACCCAAACAGGACAGATGAAAGCACCGGACTTGGCTTGGCGATAGTTAAAAACATAGTTAGCGCACATTTTAGTGAAATAACCGTAAACAGCGTACTTGATGAAGGGACAGAGTTTTGTTTTTGGCTGCAGGCATATAGAGAGAGCAATACATAATTTTTTACTAGAATTTGAGGTGAATTAAATGAATGAAAAAGCTTTAAGAGTATTAGAATACAATAAAATTATAGGTCTTTTGTGTGATAATACCGTATCAACCATGGGCAGAGATCTTGCTGAGGATCTGAAGCCCTCAAAGGATATAAAGGAAATAAATGAGCTTCAGCAGGAGACTACTGAGGCTGTAAATCTTATATTAAAAAAGGGGAGTATACCTCTTAGCGGGCTGTCGGATATCAGAACAATTATGAAGAAGGTCAAGATAGGAGCTGTACTGGCTCCCGGAGAGCTGCTTAAAGTAGCTGAGACACTAAGAGCCTGCAGAAGGCTTAAAGTATTTATTAATGAGGATAAAAGAGATGAAAGCTTTCCTATTATCGAATACTATATAGATACATTATCTACGCATAAGCATATCGAAGAGGCTGTATATAATGCCATAGAGAGTGAGGAAGAGATTGCAGACAGGGCAAGCTCGCTGCTATATAGCATTAGAAGAAAAATAAAGGATAAGAGTGTATCAATTAGAGAGAAGCTAAACCATATGATAACCTCTCCGGCATATCAGAAGTATTTGCAGGAGCCTATTATAACTATAAGGGGTGATAGGCATGTACTTCCGGTTAAGCAGGAATGCAGGGCAAATGTACCAGGCATTATACATGATCAATCGGGAAGCGGAGCTACTCTTTTTATTGAGCCTATGACAGTCGTAGAAATGCATAATGATCTTAAGCAGCTTAAGCTTCAGGAGATTGATGAAATAGAAAGAATACTAACAGAGCTGACCGCTATGGTTGAAGATAAGTATGAAAGTATAAATACAAATATTGAGATACTGGCAACTCTGGACTTTATATTTTCAAAAGCAAAGCTTTCACTGCAGCTAAGGTGTACTGAACCCAAAATAAACAGCAATGGAATTGTAAATATAAAAAAAGCAAGACATCCTTTGCTGAAGGAAGATACAGTTGTTCCTATAGATGTTTATATAGGTGAAAGCTTCAACACACTTGTTGTAACAGGACCAAATACCGGAGGAAAGACTGTTACCCTTAAGACGGTAGGACTGCTAACTCTAATGTCTCAGGCGGGGCTTCATATACCTGCTTCTGACTACAGTGAAATTGCTGTATTTGATGAGGTTTTTGCAGATATAGGAGACGAGCAGAGTATCGAGCAAAGCCTAAGCACCTTTTCATCGCACATGACTAATATAGTTTCTATACTGGATAATATTACGCCAAACTCTCTTACTTTGTTTGATGAGCTGGGGGCGGGGACTGATCCTACTGAGGGAGCCGCTCTTGCAATGGCAATTTTGGAGCTGCTTCACAAAAGGAATATCAGAACAATAGCCACAACCCACTATAGTGAGCTGAAGGTTTATGCACTGTCAACAAAAGGCGTATGCAATGCAAGTGTTGAGTTTGATGTGGCAACATTGAGACCAACCTATAAGCTGTTGATTGGGATACCTGGCAAATCCAACGCCTTTGAAATATCAAGAAAGCTAGGGCTAAGGGATGATGTCATAAATAGAGCTAAGGAATTCATTAACAAGGAAGAGGTTGAGTTCGAGGATGTAATAAGAGGCCTTGAAGAGAGTCGAAAGAAGGCAGAAGAAGAAAGAGATATTGCAGCGCGAGTAAGAATAGATGTAGAGAAAGGCAAGAAGGAGCTAGATCAAAGACTGGATAAAATAGAGGCTCAAAAAGATAGAATGCTGAGAGATGCGCAAAGAGAAGCACTATCTGTAGTTAAACAGGCAAAGGAAGAGGCTGAGGCACTAATAAAAGAGCTTAGAGAGGCGATGGAAAAGGAGAGCGCAGAGAAGTCAGCACTAATAGAAAAGGCGAGACATAGCATTAAGCGCAAGCAGGATGACATAGAGGAAAAGATTGGCGAAGCCGTATTTAAGAAGCCAAGTCATGAGCCACCTAAGAATCTTAAGCTCGGCGATACTATAAAAATAGTCACTCTTAATCAAAAGGGTTATGTACTTTCTTTACCGGATCAAGAAGGAAATCTAATGGTGCAGGCTGGAATCATGAAGGTGAATGTTAATATTAACGATCTTAAGAGTGATAACGAGGAAGAAAAGAAGCCTGTAAGAACAGGAAATAAGAGTATTCAGTCAGCTAAAACAAGGTCAGTTGTTACACAGGTGGATGTAAGAGGTCAGAATTTAGAAGAAGCCATGATGAATGTAGATAAGTATATAGATGATGCATACCTTGCCGGTCTTGGGCAGGTCACAATTATACATGGAAAAGGAACGGGTATACTTAGATCGGGAATTATGCAGCTTCTAAAAGGCCATAGCCATGTCAAGTCCTATAGAAGCGGTGCCTTTAATGAGGGCGGCATTGGTGCGACAATTGTAGAGATAAAAAATAATTAGAGTGGTGGGGTTATAGATATGAAGCTGCTAATTAGCGCATGCCTGTTAGGCATTAACTGCAAGTATAATGGGGATAACAATAAAAGTGAAGAACTGATGGATTTTATTAAGGCTTTTGACACCATACCGATTTGTCCTGAGCAGCTTGGCGGGCTTACAACTCCTAGAGCAGCAGCTGAAATAAAAGGCGGCTCTGGTGAAGCAGTCCTTAAGGGTGAGGCGCGGGTTTATATCAAAGAGGGTGGCGACGTAACGGAAAAATTCATAAGAGGTGCTAAAGAAACCTTGGAATTAGCTAAGCTATATGGCTGCGAAGCTGCAATCCTAAAGGCAAGAAGTCCTTCCTGCGGTTGTGGAACTATATATGACGGAAGCTTTTCTGGAAAAACAATAGTTGGAAACGGAATATGTACACAGCTGCTACTAGATAATAGCATAAAGGTTTACTCTGAAGAGAATTATAAAGAGCTGCAAGCTTAAAGCTGAACTGTTCCCTGTCAAGTAGACAGATGAAAAAATAATAAGTTTTATTATTTCGTCTGTCTACCTAGAAGGGAGCAGTTCAGGCTGCAGCTCTTTATAATATTGCCTAATATAATCCATAAAAACGATACTTAGGGGAGACAAAGGTCTATTCTTAAGGTGCGCTAAGTAGAAGCTTCTACTTAAATCCAATCCCTCAATATCGTAAGCCTTTAGTATACCAAATTTCAAATAATCTAGAACACTGATGAGAGACACTATAGATACTCCAAGTCCTATGCTGACAGCCTGTTTAATAGCTTCAGAGCTGTTCATTTGAGCGATAACATTTATAGACTTAACCGGTATGGAAGACTTCTGCAGTATCTTCTCAAACTCCTGTCTGGTGCCTGAACCGGATTCACGGAAAATAAAGTGCTCATTTTTAATAAACTCAAGTGGAATAGTGTCGGACTGTATATTTGAAAACCTTCTATTGCTTGGGACAATAAGAACCATCTTATCATCAGTAACTTTTTCGAACTCAAGCTTGCTATTCTCAGACTTGGTTCCAACTATACCAAGCTCAATCCTTTTTTCAAGTAATGCATCTATTACCTGTCCAGAATCAAGCTGCTCTATAGAAAAGCTTACATTTGGATACATTGAATAAAAGCCCTTCATAATCTTAGGTAGCATATACTGAGCAGGTACAGTTGATGCTGAAACCTCCAGCCTGCCCTCAACCTTGCAATTGAATTCATTAAGATTATATATCGCATTATCCCGCAGGTTTATAAGATTGTTGGCATAATCACAAAAAATTTTTCCGGCTTTAGTAGGTAATATCTCTTTTCCGGATCTGTCAATCAACTTTATCCCAAGCTCACTTTCAAGCGAACTAATATGAGCACTTATGGTGGGTTGAGTAAGAAATACTGAATCAGCAGCCTTAGAAAAGCTCTTATGCTTTACAACCTGCAAAAAAGCCTCTATTTGTCGAAAATCCATAGGACACCTCGCTTCGAACCGTAATAACTGTCATATTTATATAGTACTGCTTTATAATAACTATGTCAAAGCTGTATATTATATAATTAAATATCTTTTTATTGTTGAAGTAAAGGGAATGCATTGTTATAATCACATGTGAGAGGTGATATTATGCAAGCGTATTTTATAGCAGTTTTTGATTCAACCCATCATGCACTTAGATTTGAGAAGGTGCTTAAAGAAAACAATATTAAGCTTCAAATAATACCTGTGCCCAGAGAAATTACTGCAAATTGCGGTCTCTCTGTTGTGTTCTCAGAAGAAGACAATCAAGCAGTCAGAACTCTTAAAGATGAAAAGGGACTTTCCGTTAAGAGCTTTTATCGGGTAACAGGTGAAAATAATAAGAAATACTACGAACTCAGTTTGTAAAGTAGTAATTTGTCACATTTTGTACTTTACAGCTTGTCTAAATAGAGTTAAACTAAAATGTGGTTATAGTATTAACAATGTTTTGCTTTAAGAAGTGTATAAGGGGATGAAATAAATCAATGAATAAATATAGTAAGGTGTTAAGGGTGTCCTTAATTATACTGCTGATAGCTGTTGTTGCTTTATATGGAACAGTTTATGTTTTGTTGAGCAATATTAGTGTAGATGGCGGTGCGGAGGGCTATCCTGCACCAGGTAAAAGGATAAATGTATTAGTTCTGGGTGTAGCTAAGGGACTTTCTGATACTATTATGCTATGCAGCCTTGATACTGAGTCAAACAGTATGTCTGTATACTCTATTCCAAGAGATACATACTATCAGAGAAAAGGTAAAGGCGGGGCCAATAACAAAATCAATTCAACCTACGGAAGCGGTGGAGCAAATGGTGTTGCAAAAAGCGTGCAGGATTTGACTGGGGTTCCTATACACTATTATGTTGAAGTGGACTACAAGGCAGTTGAAGCTATTGTTGATTCTTTAGGAGGTCTACCGGTTGAAGTTCCACAGGACATGGATTACGATGATCCTTATGATGATCTTCACATACATTTCAAGAAGGGACAAGTTGTAAGCAAGGGTGAAGATATAGTAAGAATACTTAGGTATCGTAAAAACAATAAAGGCGGCGGATATAAAGAGGGAGACCTTGGAAGAGTAAAAATGCAGCAGCATGTTGTGAGTCTAGGTATAAAGAAGGTCTTCAATTGGAATATTGTTGGAAATATGGTCAAGCTATCAGGACCGGTAAGAAAATACGTTAAGACAAATATGACTCCCAAGCAGCTGGTAGCATATGCTATGAAGGTTCAAAGGGTCGATAAGAGTGCTTTAGATATTCAAACTATTCCTGGAACTACAAAAAACATGGACAATCT
The DNA here is from genome assembly GCA_937976095.1 of uncultured Clostridia bacterium. Lineage (GTDB taxonomy): Bacteria > Bacillota > Clostridia > Lutisporales > Lutisporaceae > CALGKJ01. The sequence goes on from CALJSV010000098.1 coordinate 6,891, forward strand.
ATCTTTTTATGTTGTTAGTGATAAAAAGATGAAGGAGCAGCTCAAGGAGCTGCGAGAGGATACCAAATAAACCATTATTCAAACATAGGCGGTTGAAACCGCAAGCGGTTTAAACCATAAAGGTTTCAAACCGTTTTTTCTTTTCTTATTCCGAAAAATGAAATATTTGACTTTGATGTACTTATGGCATATACTTTTTGGTGAAAATGTATTTTGGGAGGGGTTATAAATTGATATGCTTTAGCAATTTAGATGAGATTAAAAGGTATTGCTCAGAAAATGGAATCAGAATCATTGACTTTAAGATCACAGACCTTGCAGGTAGATGGCACCACCTATCCATTCCGGCTGTAAGATTAAGCGAGAAAATGCTTACTGATGGTATTGGCTTTGACGGTTCGAGCTATGGCTTTGCAACAATTGAAAAAAGCGATATGGTCTTTATCCCAGACTTAAGTACCGGCTTTGTAGATCCTTTTTGCGAGGAACCTACTTTGAGTATGATTGGAAACATCTACAAGCTTGATAGCGGAGTACAGAGATATGAAAGCGATCCGAGATATATTGCCGAAAAGGCAGAGCATTTTATGCAAGAAAGCGGAATAGCAGATGAGAACATAATAGGACCAGAATTTGAGTTTTACATATTTGATCAGGTTGCCTTTGAAAATAAGCCTAATCACAGTGAGGTTACTATTGATACTGTTCAGGCAGAGTGGAACAGAAATGATAAGCATAACAGCAACTTGGGCTACAAGGTTGGACACAAGGGAGGCTATCATGTTGCACTGCCCTATGATGTAACACACAACCTGAGAAGCAAGATGTGTCTGATGCTTGATGAAATAGGAATACCTGTTAAATATCATCACCATGAGGTTGGTGGTCCCGGTCAGGTAGAAATAGAAGTAGAGCTGGGAAGAATGAAAAAAATGGCAGATGCAACCTACCTGCTAAAGTACATTGTAAAAAATGCAGCTATACAAGACGGAAAAACAGCAACCTTTATGCCTAAGCCTATATTCGGAGAAGCTGGAAGTGGAATGCATGTACACATGCAGCTGTTTAAGAATGGAAAGCCTCTTTTTTATAATGAAAATGGCTACTCAGGGCTAAGTGATATTGCAATGTATTATATAGGTGGACTTTTAAAGCATGCACCTGCTCTGCTGGCGTTTACAAACCCAAGCACTAATTCCTACAAAAGGTTAGTGCCTGGCTATGAAGCTCCTGTAAGCATTTGCTTTGCAACCTCAAATAGAAGCTCAGTAATAAGAATACCGGGTTATGCAAACAGACCGGAAAACAAGAGATTTGAATTCAGATCCTCAGATGCTACCTGCAATCCATACTTGGCATACTCTGCGATGTTGATGGCAGGGCTTGATGGTATTATAAACAAGATAGATCCTGTTAAGGAAGGCTTTGGGCCTTATGACGTAAATATTTATGATCTGTGTGATGAGGACAAGAAGAAGATCAAAGGCTTGCCAAAGTCACTAGATGAGGCTTTAAATGCTCTTAGAGAGGATTATGAGTTCCTTCTAAGAGGTGGAGTATTTACAAAAGAGCTTATTGATACTTGGATTAAAGCAAAATACGAAAAGGATCACAAAAGAATCAGCATCATGCCACATCCTGCAGAATTTGAGCTTTATTATGACATGTAACAAATAAAAATATCAACCAATTCTGAGTATAATAACAGAATTGGTTGTTTTAACATAAGCATACTTGTTATATGATAAAAATAAAAACTAAGGGGTGTAAGATATGAACGATATAATTATAAAGACTATTGAAGCCTTCAATGCAAATAACATTCCTGCAAGATACTATGAGAGCTCAGAAGAAGCCGTAAGTGCTTTACTAAAGGAAATCCCACTTGGAAAAAGCATAGGCATTGGCGGGTCAATGACAATAAAAGCTCTAAAAATAGACAGCCTTCTAAAGGAGCGGGGTAACAAAGTGTTTTTTCACTGGCTGGAGGATACACCTGAGAAAATGGATACAGCAAGAAAAAACGCTGCTTCGGCCGATATATACTTTACGAGTGCAAATGCAGCTACAGAAAAGGGACAGCTAGTAAATACTGACGGCGTAGGAAACAGGGTATCTGCAATGATATATGGTCCCCAAAAGGTTTATATAGTTTTTGGAGTAAACAAGATAGCGAAGGATCTGGATGGTGCATATCAGAGAGTTAAGGATAATGCTTATAAAAATGCAAGAAGGCTAAAGCTGAATACGCCTTGCGCCATAAATGAAAAATGCAATGACTGCAGCAGCCCCCAGCGCATGTGCAACGTGACTACAATAATTAACAAGAGACCCTCAAAAACAGAGATGGAAGTTATAATAATAGGAGAAGACCTAGGCTTCTAGGAGAAGACTTCGGCTTCTAGGAGAAGACTTCGGCTTCTCGAAGCTGATATTCCATATTGGTACCTAAAGGTACTGATATGGAATATTTTTTGTTATATAAATAACAAAAAATCACAAACCAAGCAGGAATTATTGCAAATTTGTTGAATAAATATATTACAAAATTACTTTAATGCTACAAAAAATTTAATAAAAGTGTTATTATATAGGAGAGGTGATTCATAAATGATAAAAAATTTCACAGAGCTTTTAGAAGCTGCCAGAATGCAAAAACCAATGAGACTGGCTGTTGCGGCAGCTCAAGATTCAGATGTGCTTATGGCGGTAGATGAAGCTGCCAAGCTGGGAATTGTAGAGCCAATACTGGTTGGTGATGAGACAAAGATTAAGGAGATTATGAAAGACCTGGGAATAAGCACAGATGCTTATAACATAATAAATGAAGAGGATATTATTAAGGCAGCGAGGATTTCTGTAGAGCTTGCAAGTACGGGCAAGGCAGATTTTCTTATGAAGGGTATTCTACAGACTGCAGATATAATGAGAGCAGTGTTAGATAAGGAAATAGGACTTAGGACAGAAAATCTTTTAAGCCATGTAATGGTGTATGAAGTACCTACATATCAAAAGCTCATATACCTGACTGATGGGGGGATGAATGTTGCTCCTGATCTGGATCAAAAAGTGCAAATCCTAGAAAATGCAGTTCAGGTATGTAAAGCCATGGGCGCAGAAAGAATATATGCATCATGCCTCGCGGGGGCTGAGACAGTTAACTCCAAAATTCCTGCAACTGTGGATGCAGAAGCCATAGCTGCTATGAAGGATAAATGGGAGCCTATGAATGTATCTGTTATCGGTCCGGTTGCTTTAGACCTAGCAATCAGTGAAGAAGCAGTTAAGCATAAGAAATATAGTGGTGAAGGTGCAGGAAATGCGGATATAATGCTGGTTCCTTATTATGAGGTTGGAAATGCACTTGGAAAATCATTGACATACTTTGCAAATGCAAAATCAGCAGGCATTATAATGGGCGCAAAGGCACCTATAGTTCTGGTTTCAAGAGCAGATTCAGCCGAGGCAAAGCTCCTATCTATTGCGTTAGGAAGCATAATATCAGGAAATACCTCACAAAAATGTGGCTGCTGCTGCTGTGGATGTAATTAATAATTGAAAATATAAAGGGGGATTATACAGTGAAAAAACTGATGTCAGGTAATGAAGCAATTGCCAGAGGTGCCTATGAGGCAGGAGTTACAATTGCTGCTGCCTATCCTGGAACACCTAGTACGGAAATATTGGAGCATATGGTAGACTACAAGGATGTAATATACAGTGAATGGGCTCCAAACGAAAAGGTTGCTGCAGAGGTAGCTATAGGTGGATCTATTGCAGGCTCAAGAAGCTTAGCTGCTATGAAGCACGTTGGAGTTAACGTTGCTGCAGATCCAATTTTCACATACGCATATCTTGGTGTAAATGGAGGCTTTGTGCTTGTATCCGCTGATGACCCAAGTATGCACAGCTCACAAAATGAGCAGGACAATAGATACTATGCTAAATTTGCAAAAATGGCTATGATAGAGCCAAGTGACAGCCAGGAAGCTAAGGATTTCCTAGTTGAAGCCTACAACATAAGCGAGCAATTTGATATACCTGTGCTTTTCAGAGTTACTACAAGAATATGTCACAGTAAGAGTATAGTGGAGTTGGGTGAAAGACAAGAAGTAGGGCACAAGCCTTATATAAAAAACATAAACAAGTACGTGGCGACACCAGCAAATGCAAAGAGGCTGCATGTGGTTGTAGAGGAAAGACTAAAGGCGCTTGAAAAGTTTGCAAATACATCAGCCTTAAACAAGGTTGAGTATAATGATACAAAGATCGGTATTTTGACTGCAAGTGTTTCTTATCAATATGCAAAGGAAGTATTCGGAGACAAAGCTTCTTATTTGAAGCTGGGATTCACATATCCGCTTCCAATGGATCTAATAAGAGAATTCGCATCAAAGGTAGATACATTATATGTTATAGAAGAGCTGGAGCCTTTTATGGAGGAGCAAATAAAGGCAGCAGGTATAAAGTGCATAGGCAAAGAGCTTATACCAAACATCTATGAGCTGAACCCTGATATAGTAGCAAAAGCAATGTTAAATGAAACAACGGAAGTAAAGAGTGTAGATGTAGAAATAGCTGCACGTCCTCCTGTGCTATGTCCGGGCTGCCCGCATAGAGGCTTCTTCTATGCTATATCTAAGAAAAAGAATACTGTGGTTGCAGGAGACATTGGCTGTTATACACTTGGAGCAATGCCGCCTCTTGAAGGTATAGACACTTGCATCTGTATGGGAGCAGGTATCAGTGCTGCTATGGGAATGGCTAAGTCCTTCGAGGTATCCGGTAGAGATACTAAGGTGTTTGGAGTTGTTGGCGACTCAACCTTCTTCCACTCAGGTATTACAGGGGCTATTGATATAGTTTACAATAAGGGTAAGATGGTGCCTGTTGTTCTTGACAATAGAATTACAGGTATGACTGGCCATCAGGAGAACCCTGGCACAGGTAAGACTCTTATGGGCGAGGATGCTGTTGAAATTGACATAGTTGAGGTACTTAAGTCAATAGGCTACAAGAAGGTAGCTGTTGTTGACCCATGTGACCTTAAGGCTATGAATGCAGTTATAGATGAATCAATGGTAAGCACAGAGCCTTATGCTATAGTAACAAAGAGACCATGTATACTTATTAAAGGCTTAGAGCCATCCAAGGTTAAGTGTCAGGTAAAGACTGATAAGTGCAAGAAATGTAAAATGTGCTTAAAGGTTGGATGTCCTGCAGTGTTTTTTAAGGATGGAGCATCCTACATTGACAAGTCAATGTGTGTAGGCTGTGAAGTATGTATGCAGGTATGTAAATTTGATGCTATAGAGAAGGTGGGTGAATAATATGAAGGAAACCAAAAACATACTGTTAGTTGGCGTAGGAGGCCAGGGGATAATACTTGTGAGTAAGATACTTACTGCAGGACTTGTGAAGGCAGGCTATGATGTAAAGATGTCCGAGGTTCATGGCATGGCTCAAAGAGGAGGCAGTGTTTCTACACAGGTAAGATATGGCGAAAAGGTATATTCTCCAATTATCGGAAGAGGTCAGGCTGACATACTAGTATCCTTTGAAAAGATGGAAGCAGCTAGATGGGTTGAATACTTAAAGCCTGATGGCAAGGTAGTAGTTAATAACTATGAGATTCCATCACTTCCTATAGCTATAGGTAAGGCTGAATACCCACAGGGCGTTATTGAAGCCCTCGATAAAGTGTTCAAGACAACTGCTATTGATGCAGGAAAAGCTGCAATTGAAGTTGGAAATATAAGAACACAAAATATAGTTCTACTTGGTGCACTTGTAAAAGCCCTTGGACTTAATGAAGTTGATTGGGTTGAAATAATAAAAGAGAATTTACCTCAAAAGATGGTAGATATAAACGTTAAAGCATTCCAAAAGGGAATGGAGCTCTAATATTAACAGAGGCTGGCTAATAACCAGCCTCTGATTTTTTTACTCTTTATGGTATAATAAAACTAAAAACTAAAAAGGAGTTAGTTAAATGAGCAAGTATATAAGCACTTGTCCGTTGGACTGCTTTGATATATGCAGCCTGGTAGTAGAAGTAGAAGAGGGCAGGATTACAAATATTGAAGGAAACAAGGAACATCCTGTAACAAAGGGCTTTATCTGTTCGAAAGGGAAGAAACACCTGGAGAGAGTTTATAGCCCTGATAGGTTAAAGCATCCTGTTCTCAAGACACTAAACGGTTGGGAGCAGATATCATGGGATAGAGCCTTTTCTATCATTAGTGACAAGCTAAATAAGTATAAAGATCAATATGGAAGCCTGTCGATAGCCCAGTACAATGATGGCGGCGCAGGAGGCTTATTAAAGGAAGTTGAAAATCTATTTTTTGATTACCTTGGAGATGTCACCCTATTTGAAGGAGGCTTGTGTTGGTCGGCTGGAATAAAAGCGCAGCAGCTGGACTTTGGGCAGGTACTAGGACATACACCTGAGGATCTACTGAATTCCAAGACAATAATCATATGGGGCAGAAACCCAGCAGATACAAATATGCATCTAATGCCTTACATTAAAGCTGCAAGAGATAACGGTGCAGAAGTAATCGTAATAGATCCAATAAAAACTGCCACTGTAAAATATGCTGACAAATATATACAAGTAAAACCAGGAGGAGATTGTGCACTTGCCTGCGCTGCAGCAAAGCTAATAATTGAAGCTGGGTCTGTGGACAATGACTTTATAAAAAGCAGTAATGGCTTTGATGAGCTTAAAGGCTATCTGGAAAGCGTGGATATACAGCAGCTGCTGCAACTTAGCGGAGCTTCAGATGTTGAAGCCAGACATTTAAAGGATTCACTTATTAATAAGCCTACTGCTATTATTGTGGGCTATGGACTTCAAAGATATAGGTATGGTGGAGCTGCTGTTCGTGCTATTGATATGCTTGGGGCAATATCAGGCAATATAGGAATTCCGGGTGGCGGAGTTAATTATGCCAACAGATTGTCAAAAAACCTTCAAGACTGGGATGCGGTTGCTCCACAAAAGACTCCTTCTCACAGATACATAAAGAAGCCTCAAATGGGAAAGCAGCTTTCGCAAATAAGTGATCCGGGAATAAAAATGATGTTTATTTCAAGATCTAACCCGGTAATTCAAAGTCCAAACAGCAATGAAATAATAAAAGCCTTGCAAAATATAGAGTTTAAAGTAGTGCTTGATCATTTTATGACTGACACAGCTCAGTTGGCAGACCTTGTTTTGCCTGTGACCTTCTTCCTTGAGGAGGAGGATGTTATTATGTCAGGTATGTGGAATGACAGTATAAACTATATAAATAAGTGTGTAAAGCCATCCTATGAGGCTAAACCTGAGCTTGAAATATACTCAGAGCTTGCTTTAAGGTTGGGGCTCACTGATTTTCCTCAGATGACACCTCAGCAGTGGATAGAAAGACTAATGAAGCCGGCTGTGGTTAAGGGCTTGAGTCTGACTAAGCTTAAGGAAAAAGGCTATACAAATAATCCCAATAGAAAGCAGGTAGTGTGGGGAGACAGAGTATTTGATACACCTAGCAAGAAGTTTGAGATGCTTCCTATCAAGGCAATAAAGGAATATATGGATTATGAGCTGAAAATAGATAACTCTGCCAGCTACAGCCTTATTTCTGTCCATGGAAAGGATTCACTTCATTCTCAGCACTATAAAGACACCGATGAATGCTTCCCTACACTTTATATAAGCAAGGAGGATGCGCTGTCAAATAGCTTTGAAGGTGGATCAGAGGCAGAAATATATAACTCCTATGGGACTATGAGAGTGAAGCTGTGCATATCAGAAAGCTGCAGCACAGGAGTACTATATATAAAAGAAGGGTACTGGAGAAAAAGCGGAGGCAGTGTAAACATGCTGAGCCCGGATATTCTAAGCGATGTCGGAGATCAAGCAATATATAATGAATGCAGGTGCAGTATCAAAAAAATTTAGATTTAGGAGCTAAGGTTGAAAGAGCTTGTAATAAACCATAAAGGAGGTACCGAGCCCATGCAATTTCTATCATATGGTTTTGTGTGAATTGCTGGGAATGGGCATATAAATGATAAAATATCTAAACAACCTAAACCATGAGCAGCTAACTGCTGTAAGACATGGCAGCGGACCATGCATGGTGTTGGCTGGCCCGGGTACAGGTAAGACTACAGTGATCACTTCAAGAGTTTGCAGTCTGATTGATCAGAAGCTTGTAAGTCCGGACAAAATACTTGTTGTAACCTTTTCTAAAGCAGCAGCTGAGGAAATGAAATACAGGTTTAAAAAGCTGGCAGAAAATTGCAGGGCGGGGGATTGCAGACTTGATGGTTTTGGCAATGTAAGCTTTGGGACATTTCATTCGATCTTTTTCAAACTTCTTAGACAATACGAAGGATATAAGCTTGAAAACCTTATAGATGAGACAGAAAGATTTAATGTTATAAGAGGCATAGTAAGAAAGCTTGAGCTTGATTATTTTGAGGATGAGGATCAAATAGCAGAGCTTCTAAATGATATTGGCTATTATATGAATACAATGTCTGATATAAGAGAGTTTAAACCATCATCCTGCCAGACCAGTATTTTTTCTGAGATATTGGAAAGATATATAAGCTATAAAACCAAATATTCAAAGTACGATTATGACGATATGCTGGTAGACTGCTACTATTTACTTGCAAACAATCCACAAGCCCTAAGGGAAATAAGAAATAAGTACAGCTACATACTGGTAGACGAATTTCAGGATATAAATAAGGTTCAGTACAATACTATTTGTATGATAGCAGAGCCAAACAACAACATATTTGTAGTAGGAGATGACGATCAAAGCATATATGGCTTCAGAGGAGCTGACCCTAAAATTATGCAGGACTTTGAAAAAGAGCATAGGGACTGTATAAAAATACTATTAAAAAACAATTACAGGACAACAGACACTATTCTAAAGCTTTCAGCAGCAGTAATAAAAAACAATACAACGAGATACGAAAAGATTCTGCAAGCTATGAAGGCAGGAGGAACTGCACCTGTGTTGGCTCAGCCAGAGGACTCTGAAAGTGAAGCTAATGCAATAACCAGCTTAATAAGAAAAAAGCAGGAGCAAGGCTATAACTATTCAGAAATTGCAATTATTTATAGAACCAATATACAGGCTAGAGCTATAATAGATGCTTTTTGGGATGGTAATATACCCTTTGTAGCAGCTGAAGGAGCAGCATCTATCTACAGTCATTGGATTTTTAAGGATATTTCTGCTTATCTCAGGCTGGCTCTAGGAATAGGTGATAATAACGATTTATTGAGGATTATTAATAAGCCTAAGCGCTTTATAAGCAGGGCAGCTATTGATAAGGCAGGGGGGCTAAATGGAAGCCTTATTAATAACCTGATTATGCACTGCGGCCTTAACAACCTGCAAGTAAGAGCTCTTGATGAGCTTAAGGTTAATCTTCAAAGGCTCAAAAGCATGTCTACAGATAAGGCAATAAAGTATATAAGGACAGTAATAGGCTATGATGAGTATATCAGTGAATACTCATCGCAAAAGGGAATAAATCCAGCGGGCTTGTTTGAGGTACTGAACGAAGTAGAAGGCTCATCAGTAGGTTTTCCAGCTATTGCAATGTTTTTGGCACATTTAGAAGAGATCCTTATAAACCTCAGAGAAAAGCCAAAGGATAACATAAGAGAAAACAAGGTACGGCTGATGACAATGCATAGATCAAAAGGTCTAGAATTCCCTTTGGTAATAATATGTGGAGCGACAGAAGGGCTTTCACCATATATGAGAGAAACGGCTGTAGATGAACAGCAGCTAGAGGAGGAAAGGCGACTATTTTATGTTGCTATGACAAGAGCAAAGCACGAGCTATATATATATTCCCCTAAGACCAGATACAAGAAGAAAGCGCAGAAGTCCAGGTTTATAGAAGAGATGTACAGCTTTGACCCATCGGAAATAGATATTAAGCCTGGTCAAAGGCTTTACCATAAGATTTATCAATCAGGAGTAATAAGCTCTATAAGAGAAGTGAAGGGCTCCATACGCATAAGTGTAGATTTTGGAGGAGTCTTAAAGGAGCTTGATATAGCAGCATGCATAAAAAATGAGCTGATTCAGCTTCTTTAGAAGCTACGGCTTCTATAGAAGCTTAATATGTATTGTCGGTAAGGTAGGGAGGCAAACATGAAAGCTAAAATATCAGTAATACAGATGGAGGTTGTTCCGGGCATGCCTGAGATAAACAGACAGAAGGCATCAAGCCTTATAGCTGAAGCAGCCTCACGCAAACCGGATATAGTCATATTACCTGAGATGTGGAATACAGCCTATGAGCTGAAGAATATAGGCTGCATAGCAGATATTGATGGTTTTCCTACTTTAGAGCTGCTTAAGGAGCTTGCCATAAAGCATGATATAAATATCATCGGTGGCTCAATAGCCAATAGGGTAGAAGATAAGGTCTATAATTCTGCATTTATAGTAAATAGAAAAGGAGAAACTGTAGAAAGCTACAATAAAATCCACCTCTTTGGACTTATGGAGGAGGATAAATATCTTACTGCAGGCAATAAGGAGTGCGTATTTGAATTAGACAGTATAAAATGCGGGCTAATCATATGCTATGACCTGCGTTTTCCAGAGCTTAGCAGAAAGCTGGCACTAAATGATATAAAGCTACTGTTTGTACCAGCCCAATGGCCTAAGGAGAGAGAGTATCACTGGTCTACATTGCTTGCAGCAAGAGCTATAGAGAACCAAATTTACATAATAGCTGTAAACAGGGCCGGTAGGGATGAAAAGGATAGCTTTGCAGGCTGTTCTATGGTCATTGATCCTTGGGGAGAGGTTATGGCAAAGCTTGATAATAGGGAGCAAATATGTCATATAGAAGTAGATCTAAATAAAATAGCAGAAGTCAGGTCAAAAATAGATATATATAAGGACCGAGTACCGGAGCTTTACTAAATACAAAGGAGGAAATATAGTGAACTATGTAAAGATTATCAGAATTTCCGGCAGTTTTTTTGCCAGAGAGTTTGTTAAGAAGGAAAAGGTAAGAAAAAACATAAAGTATCGTGAGGTTGACGAAAAAACTGTTGCACAGCAGTTTAAGGACGGTGATGCTACAGTTGAAGTAATTTTTGAAGACTCAGACAGAGAGCCCATAAAACTAAGTAATGAGAGTGAAGAGCAATTGATCAAAAAATATCTTGGAGAAAAATTCATATAGCTTTAGAAAGCTGCAAGGGGGATTATATGATAAAGCTCAGAAAGGCTGTAGAGTCAGATAAAAATAGAATATTTGAAATATCATCGACTATTTGGGATGGCGATGACTATATACCTGTTGTATTTGATAGGTGGCTAGAGGATAACAATGGAGAATTAACAGTAGGGGAATTAGACGGGAATGTAATAGGCTGTGCAAAGTATACAAGGCTAAATGAGAAGGAAGCATGGCTGGAGGGAATCAGAGCAGATAAAGGTTACTCAGGTAAGGGCTTTGGAAGCGCGATGACACAGTATTATATTGACAAAGCTAAGGAAGAAGGTATAGAGACCTTGAGGCTCAGTACCTTTATCGAAAATTATCAGAGCATACATATTATTGAAAAGTATGGTTTTAAGAAGGATGGATATTTTTCCTTTTACTATAAGGAAGTAAAGGATATGGAGGATGCTGTTACTCATGAAAATGTTATTAACTTAATGAGTGCATCGAGCGTATGGCATTTTATTACTAACAGCAATTTTTATATGATGTCTAATGGTTATATAAGCTTTGGATGGAAGTTTGTTAAGCTTGATTATGAGCTGCTTGAAAGGCTCATAAAAGAAGGTAGGGTTTTTGGAACACTCAAAGAGGGAAAAATCACAGCGGTCTTGATTCTAGGAAATGAGCCAACTGACCCAAAGGGTATAAGCATTGCTTATATTGATGGGAACGTAGAGGGAATAAAGAAGCTGCTTGATTATTCACAATGCTATGTAAAGAAATCAGGCTTAGGCTTTGTGTCTTTTATGGCGACTTTAGATGATAGAATCATTGATATACTTGAAATATCAAAGTTTAACAGCATTGCAGATAACCCTAGACTTGTAAACGTATTTGTATACACATATAAGCTATAGGAGGTGGAGAAATGTATTGGGAGGGAAAAGGACAAGAGTACACAGAAGCTACTGTTAAGCTTGCATTAGAGGCTGCAAAAGAAAGAGGAATTAAGAATATGGTAGTAGCCACTAATAAGGGTACTACAGCAGAGTTCTTAATAGGAAGCGGCTTAGAAGTAGTCTGTGTTACCCACGTAAATGGCTTTAAGACGCCGGGTGAAAATGAAATGAGCACAGAGACAAGAAAAAAGCTTGAAGAGGCTGGAATGAAGGTGCTTACTACAACACATGTGCTTTCAGGGGCTGAGAGAGCCTTCAGCAACAAGTTTGGAGGGGTGTATCCGGTAGAAATAATGGCTCACACTTTAAGAATGTTTGGACAAGGAGTAAAGGTGTGCGTGGAAATTGCAACTATGGCTCTTGATGCAGGTATGCTGCCTCACGGGGAAAGTATAATTGCAATAGGAGGCTCTGGCAGAGGCGCTGATACTTGCGTTATAATGAAGCCGGCGCATGCAAAGGACATTTTGGATACCTGGATCGAGGAGATTGTTTGTAAACCTAGATAAGTGTAGCTTAAATCTAGTAGCTTTCAGCTACTAGATTTAAGCTGGCGGAATTTTTAGTCTGCTGATTAATTTTGTTATTTTTGGGAATACTCCATAAATGAAATACATTTGTGGAGGTTTTTTATGAAAAAAGTAGATTTAAATGTGGATATAAGAAGCAAAGCTGGGAAAAATCAGGCTTATAAGCTCCAAAAGGAAGAAATGGTGCCCGCTGTATTGTATGGCAGAGATAAAAAGGATAATACACTACTTAAGATTGATTCCAAAAGCCTAAGCAGCCTGGTGTCAAAGAACGGAGAAAATGTCGTTGTAGAGCTGAAACTAGGCGATGATACGGTACCTGCTATAATAAAAGAGGTGCAAAGAGACCCTGTTGATAGATCTATTATGCATATAGATTTTCAGCCAATTACGCTGCATGAAATAATACATGCAGAGGTGCCTGTTCTAATAGTTAATGGGAATATAGTTGAAAAAAACGGATGGGTAATAAACAAACAAATTGGTTCAGTTGAGGTGGAGGGCGAGGTTGAAAACATACCTCAGTCTATAAAGCTGGATGTATCAAAGCTTAGAATAGGTGATGTTGTGAAGGTATCAGATATAGAAGTAGCACAAGAGCTTTCTATACTTACTGATAAGGAAAACGTAATCTTATCAATAAAAGCCTTTAAAGAAGAGCCTATTAACCTTGAGTTTGAAAGAACTGAGCCTGAGCTTGTAAAAAAAGAAGGTTAACAGAAACTAAAAAACTATTACAAGGAGACAGGATAGCATACTAAGCTAGCCTGTCTCCTGCTTGTTTGACTTGGTCATACAGTAGCATTATAATAGTGTTAGCATCAAAAAAAAGGAATGGAGGTATACAATGGACTACAGAGCAGATATTGGAGTATTTGGGGGCTCGGGCTTTTACTCTTTTTTAGATAATGTAGAGGAAATTGAGTTGGAGACTCCATATGGAAAGACCAGTGATAAAATTGCACTGGCAACTATCGGTGACAAGAAGGTGGCTTTTCTTCCAAGACACGGTAGGAAGCATGAGTTTCCACCACATTTGATACCTTTTAAGGCAAATCTATATGCTATGAAGATGCTTGGAGTAAAATGCATTATAGCTCCAACAGCATCAGGTAGCCTTCAGGCTGATATAAAGCCTGGTGACTTTGTTGTTTGTGATCAATTCGTAGATAGAACCTGGGGAAGACCCGATACATATTTTGAAGGTCCTGAGGTTAAGCATATTAGTCCTGCTGAGCCTTATGACGAAAGTTTGAGGGAGCTTGCTGTAAAGACCTGTGAGCAGCTTGGAATAACTGTTCATTCAAAGGGGACAGTGGTTGTTATCCAAGGACCAAGATTTTCAACAAAGGCTGAAAGCAGATGGTTTAGCAAAATGGGTTGGGAGGTCATCAATATGACACAATACCCTGAATGTATGCTTGCAAAGGAGCTAAATATACCTTATGCAAATATCGCTTTAATAACTGACTTTGATGCAGGTCTGGAAGGGCATGCAGATATAAAGCCGGTTACTGAAGAAGAGGTATATAGAGTTTTCAGTGAAAACAATGAGAAGGTTAAGAAGGTTATTTATACGATGATAGAAAATATAAAGCTATAAAAAAGGTTGGCATAAGAAGTTAGGACTTCTATGCCAACCTTTTTTATTAATAATAGTTCTTTTCAAAGATATCCTTTATCTCTGCTATACTCTTAGTATAGCCTAGGGAAACCATAAGCTTTATTCTGGCTTTTTGTCCCTGCAGGTTATCTCCGAGGATAACCCCCCTATTTGTAAGCTCTTTGCCTGCACCCTCATAGCCATAGCTATCCAAAACCTTTCCCATTAGGCATCTCGAAACCAGCACTACAGGTATATTCTTAGATAATGCATATTCAACTCCAGGTACCATTCCGGGAGGTATATTTCCACGGCCCATGCCTTCAATAACTATACCGTGTGCACCGGAATCCACACAGAATTTTAAAAGCTTGTCATCCATGCCACAGGCACATTTGATCAAATCTACCCTCGCATCGACAGCTTGTGTAGGTATATATTGGCGTTTTGTATAGCTGTGATAGAAATATGCTTTATCATTATCAATAAAGCCTAGAGGACCAAAGTCGCTGCTTTTAAAGGTGTCTAAGGTATGCGTATTAGTCTTAGTTACCTGTGCGGCAGAATGAACCTCATTATTCATAACGACGAGCACTCCCCTGTTCCACGCATCATTTGATATAGCAGTGTGAACAGCTGCAATAAGGTTTACAGGACCATCCCAGCCAAGCTCTGAAGAGTTTTTCATAGCACCTACAAAAACAATTGGCTTTTCAATATTTGACGTCAAATCAACAAGGTATGCTGTTTCCTCAAGTGAATCTGTACCATGAGTGATAACTGCACCATCATAATTCTCTCTAGTGAGCTTATTCTGTATAAGCTTAGAAAGGTCGAACATTTTATCAGGAGTCATATGAGGGCCGGGAATCATACTAAAGTTCAAAAAATCAATCTCAGCAATCTTATCAATTCCAGGAGTCATATTTAGGATATCCTCACCTGTCATTGAAGGAACTGCTGCATTAAGAACTACGTCAGTTTTCATAGCTATAGTGCCGCCGGTAAAGATTATAACAATCTTTTTCATTGAGTAATTCCTCCAGAGTAAAATACATATTTGTTATACTAATATTATATACCAGCAGTATAAGCTGTTCAAGGCTGCTAAATAAAAAGCCGTCACCAATGGTGACGACTCGGCACCATTGGTGACGGCATGGTGCTATATCATATTTGAAATCTGTAAGTCGCTTACTACCTTAATGTTGACTACCTCAGGATCTTCAGTACCCTGTACATAAAGATTTGCGTTTTTGAGCTCTTGTACATAATCAACAATTTCCTTAGTAACTATCTCGCCAGGGCAGAGTATAGGAATTCCAGGTGGGTATGCCATGAGGAATTCTGCACTAATCTGACCAAGACTATCAACTAAAGGTATAGATACTGTTTTGCTGTTGAATGCCTCACGAGGTGTAAGCACGCGCTCGGGTATGTGTGGCATACCAATAATATTTATTTTCCTAGGTATTTTACAGCATTCCTCAGCACTTATTTCCTCTAAAGCGCTGATCAGCTTATCAACCTTTTCCTTTGTATCTCCGAAAGAGAAAACGCAAAGGATGTTATACAAATCAGACATTTCAGGTTGAATGAAGTACTTTTCTGCAAGAATTCTTTCCAGTTCATATCCGCTTAGACCTAAGCCCTTACTGGTAATTGTAATCTTAGTTGGATCGAAGCCATAAACGCCTTCTTTTTGAAGAACCTCTTCACCAAAGCAATAGAAGCCCTTGATACTGTTTATTCTATCTCTAGCATATTTTGAAAGCTCAATAGTAGCATCCAGCAGTGCTTCACCTTCTGTAGCCAGCTGCATTCTAGCAGCGTCAAGAGAAGCTAGTAGTATATATGATGGACTTGTTGTCTGCAGCAAGCTCATTACTGTCTTTACTCTATTAACATCAACTAAGCCCTTTCTTACCTGAAGCATGGAGCTTTGAGTCATAGAGCCAACTATCTTATGAGTACTTTGTGCACATATATCGGCACCAGCGTCCATTCCTGATATAGGAAGCTTTTTGTTAAACTGAAGGTGAGGGCCGTGAGCCTCATCAACTATAAGTGGTATATTATACTCATGAACTATTTCTGCAATCTTTTTAATATCAGTTGAAACACCATAATAGGTTGGATTAACTATTAAAACTGCTTTTGCATCTCTATGTATTTCTAAAGTATTACGCACTGTTTCAGGAGTTACATTTAGAGCAACACCTACTTCTTCATGTATCTCAGGCTGCATGTATACAGGATCTGCACCGCTAAGGATTACTCCTGCTGTAACGGACTTGTGTACATTTCTAGGGATAATAATTTTATCGCCTTGTCCTACGACACTCATGATCATTGCTTGTATAGCACCTGAGGTTCCGTGTATTGAAAAGAAAGTGTAATCTGCATTGTATGCATCGGCAGCTAGCTCTTGTGCCGCCTTTATAGGTCCAGTCGGCTTATGAAGGCTGTCTACCTGTTTAAATACAGTAACATCTATAGAAAGTACGTTTGTTCCAACGAAATCCCTGAACTTCGTATGCATTCCATCACCCTTTTTATGACCAGGTACATGAAATGGAATAGTATTATTATTGTAGTACTCCAATAGAGCGTCAAATAATGGAGTCTTTGTTTGATCAAGTTTATACACTTGTTAACACCTTCCTTTCAAATTAGTATTTCCTAAAATATTGATAAATAAAATAAAGCCTGAAACGTCGATGCAACAGATTCAGGCTTATGCAGAGCGATTATTAGATTGAGTATTCTCATGACAATAAACATTATAGGACAAAGAAATATAAAAAGCAACAACTTTTTAGTATAAAAACTGTATATTTATAAGCACGGTTTTTATACTACGGCTTATGTTATAGGGCAGCTTTTCTAGCCGCAAATCAGATCCTTCACATGCTTTGGTAAAACGAAGCATGCCTTGTGTAAATCTCCATGGTAATACTTAGTGTCCATATCTGGAATATAGGACTCATCAATAGTCAAAGGATCATGCTTTTTTGAGCCCATTGTAAAGCTCCAGTATACACCAGGGTAGGTAGGTATAGCTGCCATATACATTCTGGTAGTAGGAAAAACATTCTTAATATCGTTAAATACACGCTTAACTACCTGTGGCAAATAAAATGGAGTTTCAGTTTGAGCAACAAATATTCCGTCCTCAGTAAGACAGTCAAATAGAGATTTATAAAAATTCACATTGAATAATCCTTCGGCAGCTCCAAAGGGATCTGTTGAGTCTACAATAATTACATCAAACTCATTCTTTCTGTCAATCACATATTTTATGCCATCACCAATATAAACCTCTGCTCTTGGGTCCTTAAGGCCACAGCTGATTTCAGGCAAGTACTCTATTGATAAATCAACAACACGCTTATCGATCTCACACAAAACAGCCTTCTCAACGCTTGGATGCTTTAGTATTTCTCTTATTGCTCCACCATCGCCTCCGCCTATAACAAGCACCTTTTTTGGGTTTTTGTGAGTATATAGTGGTATGTGAGTAATCATCTCGTGGTAAACATACTCATCTCTTACTGTTGTCTGAACGATCCCGTCAAGCACAAGCATCCTGCCAAACTCATAGGTATCAACAATAGCAAGGTCCTGATATTCAGTTTTTTCTGTATGTAAAGTCTCTTTAATTTTGTATGTCATAGCGGCATTTTCAATTTGACCTTCTCTTAACCACAAATCCATTTAAATCATCCTTTCTGATGTTGTTTTTTACAGTAAATCTTATTTTAGTACATATACACTAAATAATCAACAATCACTTTATACTACTTGCATAGTTTTCAATAATATGTCTTACCAGGTCAGTAGCAGCGTAAGGCTTTTTTAGACCTTTTATGAGCTCTCGCATGCATCTCAATCTGCTGTCGGAGTTTAATACCTGATTTATAAGGATTGGTATCTTTTTAATGTCAGAAGCTGAAACAGCGACGCCCTCGTTCATTAAATACTCTGTATTCTCATACTCCTGACCGGGTAGCGGAGAGAAAATAACAAGAGGTTTTTGCTTGCAAAGCATCTCAGCTGTAGTGACACCCCCTGGTTTTGATATTATGCAGTCTGAAGCCTCCATTAGCTCATGTATATTTGATATAAATCCATATACTATAAACTTGTTTTTAGTAGACATACTCTTCAGCTTTTGCTCAAGCCTATGATTGCGGCCTGCAATTGCCAGAATTTGAATATCGTTAAAATAGGAATCAAGCTCTTTCACAATATTATTAATAGCTCCTAGACCAAGTCCACCGCCCATTACCAAAATTGTTTTTTTGTTTTCTAATTGCAGTTTCTTCTGTACTTCGCTCCGCTCTAGAGGTACGCTGAATTCTCTTTTAATGGGAATCCCTAATGGAAGTATTCTATCCTTGTTAACTCCATAGCTTTCAAGCGCATAAGCCAGGTTTTCATGTGCAATTACATACTTGTTTGTGCCTTCATTAATGTATGAAGAATGAATATTAAAATCAGTAATAACGGTAATCAATGGATAATTAGGCAGTTTTTTTTGCTTCATACTAGATATGATAGAGGACGGAAAGCTGTGTGTACATATAATAGCATCCGGATTAAAGTTAACAATAGTTTTTCTAAGCTTGCTGGTCATTAGCTTGTTTGTTATATCATTTACATCAATAACAGGATCAAGCTTATTTGTCTTCTCATAAAGAACACCCCAAGCCTTAGGATAAAACCTTAGAATATTCATATAGCTGTCTAAGATAACTTTATCAAGAATAGGACTTATAAAATTTAATGAATTTATTATCTTTACTCTGGCTTTATTGTTTGCAGCTATTATTTCATTTCTAAGAGTATGTGCCACTTGATCATGGCCATTTCCAATTGAAACAGAAAATATCAATATATTCAAAAAATCACCTCGGTTATCAGTTTGATTTTAGGACATCAATAACTTAATTATAATAGTATTTGCCAAATTTTGAAATGAAATTTATTTATATAGGATTATTTAAGGTCATTAGTATCAATATACCACATTGAGACAAATTGCAACAAAAAAATTTACATTAAATTACAGAAGCTTACATATTTCTATGAAGGAAATATTTATCAAATAAAGAATATTACATTATAAGAAGTACTATGGCTCTATTTGAGACTATTAAAGCAGCTTATATGGACTTCAGCAAAATAGAATATTGATATAACAAAAGACATGGAGGGACGCGAATGAACGTAACATTTGAAAGCATTGGCAACAAATTGGTGATCAGAATAAATGGAGATATAGATCATCACACATGTGAAGCCATAAGACAGAGAATTGATAATGAGATATCGAAAAAAAATCCCAAAGGAATAATTTTCGATATGGAGAATGTCGGCTTTATGGATAGCTCAGGTATAGGAGTGATCATAGGTCGTTTTAAGCAAATATCAGAAAAAGGCGGAGCCACCTCAATGATTAATGTTAAGCCTCAAATAAGAAGGGTATATGAAATATGCGGGCTTCAAAAAATTATTGGAGTTTATGATAGTCTTGAAAGGGCAGTAAATGGCATGGCATAGCTTCCAGCTAGTGTGTCAATTTAATAAAGGAGTGAAATCATGAATATAGATAACGTAATGAAATTGGAGTTCCTTAGCAAATCACAAAATGAAAGCTTTGCAAGGTCTGTAGTGGCCGCATTTATTGCTCAGCTGGACCCAACGATAGATGAACTTGCAGATGTAAAGACAGCGGTATCGGAAGCAGTAACAAATGCAATAATTCATGGCTATGAAAATAAGCTTGGTACAGTAGAAATTGTAGCAAGAATAATGAGCAGAACAGTTGAAATAGAAATAACTGATTCAGGCAAAGGTATTGAAAACATAGAAGTGGCAAGGCAGCCTTTATACACATCAAAACCAGAGCTGGAAAGATCAGGTATGGGCTTTACAGTAATGGAAAGCTTTATGGATGAAGTAGAGGTTTCTTCTGTTCCATATCAAGGTACTACGATAAAAATGCGCAAGACCTTTAAGAAGCTATAAGGGGTATGGCTATGGAACGGGTAGAATTATCACAGTTGGAATTTGAAGAAATAATATCCCGTGCTCAGAATGGAGACTCAGAAGCTGAAAACTTTCTAGTTGAAAACAATATCGGGTTAGTAAGAAGTGTAGTAAAAAGGTTTTTGAATCGTGGTTGTGAATATGACGATCTTGTGCAAATTGGAAGTATAGGATTATTGAAGGCT
>CALJSV010000099.1 GCA_937976095.1 uncultured Clostridia bacterium
TTTGTGCAAATTGCTGGGCATGGGCATATTTATGAGGTTTTTTACACCCGGTGCATTATGGCTGCTTTCCTTTATTGCACCTCTAATACTTATGTATATTCTAAAGCAGAGGTTTGAGGAAAAGGAGATTTCCAGTACCTTTCTTTGGCATAGGGTATTAAGGGATATAGAGGTCAACACTCCATGGCAGAAGCTGAAGAAAAATATTCTGCTTTTGCTGCAGCTGCTTTTTATAATACTTTTGGTGCTTGCACTGGCAGACCCTTTTGTAAAGGCAAATGCCGGCAGCGGTGCAGATCTGATTGTTGTTATTGATAATACAGGAAGCATGAGCACCATGACTGAGGAAGGTGCTTCAAGGCTTGAGCTTGCAAAAAAGCTTGCTGAGGACGAGATAAAGAGTCTTGCTCCCGGTGCAGAGATAACAATAATAAGCTCTGGAAGGCATCCGAGGGTGGAGATTGCAAAGTCTACTGATAAGGTGCTGGCTGTCTCAAAGCTAAGAGGCATAGCAGCCTCAGGAGCGGCAGGAAATGTGGAGGATGCAGTATCCTTAGCAGCAGCACTTTCTAAGCAATATCAGAGCTACAGAGCCTTGTTCTATACGGATAGGACATTAGATATAGCGGATTTAGCAGGACAGGTAATAAACCTATCCGGAAAGGTATCAAATATCAGCCTTGATTATATTGCTCACAGTATTAAAGCTGATGGAATAAGTGTGCTGGTAAGAGTTACAAATAGAAGTGATGAGAGTGTGACAAGAGAGCTTTCACTTTATGCTGATGGACAGCTGAAGGATATTACTGAAGTGGGCTTAGCTGCCGGAGAAACCAAGACAGTTTATTTTAATGTCGAAGGTACAGGCCATGATAGCCTATGGGCTGAGCTTACAGAGCCTGACGCACTTAGTCCTGACAACATTATCTTTGAGGTTGTCAGGACACAGCAGGCAAAAAAGCTGCTGCTAGTTACAGAGAGAAATATTTTTATCGAAAAGGCACTTGCACCGATAGCCGGTATAGAGCTTTATAAGACGAACCCTGGTGAGCTTCCGGCAGATGACTATGACTTATATATTTTAGATGGAAGTATGCCGGATAAGCTGCCTCAAGGAGGAAGTTTGCTGGTAATCAATCCACCTGTGGGCAGTCGCTTTTTAAATACAAGGGGAGAGCTTCAGGGTGGAAGCATAAAGGCTTTGGAACATCCATTAAATAAATATATGGAAAAGGCACAGTTTGAGGCAGCTTCAATAAAGGACATTGAGCTGCCCTACTGGGCAAGCCCCATTATGACCCTGGGAGCAAGTCCTGCAGCTTTTGCAGGAGAGCATAACGGGAGAAGGACTGCGGTTATTGCCTTTGGGCTGCATGAAAGTGACTTTGTACTGACTGCAGAGTTTCCGATATTTATGCATAATCTAATAGAGTATCTGGTAGGAACAGGTGTTTTTGAGAGAAAGCTTTATAGCAGCGGTGAGCCTATAGACTTGGCTCTAATGCCTGATGCAAGAGCAGCATATATAGAGTCACCCTCCGGAAGGCGTTTTGAGCTCAAGCTTCAGTACCCAATGCTGCCCTTTGAAGCAGCAGAGGAGCAAGGAGTTTATAGCCTTATACAACAGGTTGAGGATAAGTGGGTTAGGAGTATTTTTGTTGTAAACTTTCCCATAGAGGAGTCTGGTATTAACCAAAAGACAGCT
Organism: uncultured Clostridia bacterium; assembly: GCA_937976095.1. Lineage (GTDB taxonomy): Bacteria > Bacillota > Clostridia > Lutisporales > Lutisporaceae > CALGKJ01. Next base: position 1,706 of record CALJSV010000099.1, read on the forward strand.
GGAGCATCAGAGGGAACCTCTGGCATGGAAGCTGTCGTAAGTACGAGACCTGCCTTTGGAAAAAGCATAAAGGAGCTGCTTGTGCTAATGGTACTGATGCTGCTTATGATTGAATGGGTGGTGTATATACGTGGTTATTAATTTTGTAAAGCCCTTGTTTCTTTTGCTTCTTCCCCTTGCATTTCTTCTTATTTGGCACAGCGGCAGAAGGATGAAGGGGATGCAGCTTCTGCGTAAGCGACTGATATATATTCTAAGAGCTCTGGTTGTGACTCTTCTTGTACTTTCTCTTTCGGGAATGAACATAAAGTGGATGCTGGACACTGTATCTACAATTTTTGTTGTAGACGCCTCTGACAGCTTCGCAACAAATAAAGGTCTGGCTGAAGCCTTTGTAAGGGAAGCCATGCAGCTTAAGCCCGGCAAGGATAATGCAGGGGTAGTAGCCTTTGGAGATAATACACTTGTAGAAAGCTTTATAGAAAGAAAGCCTGTTTTTGAAGGACTACATACTAAGCCGAGTGGCCTTTACACAAATATTGAAAATGCACTTACCACAGCATTATCACTCTTTCCTGAGAGCAGCAGAAAAAGAGTAGTGCTTATAACTGATGGCAAGGAAAACACAGGAGACAGCAGCAAGCTTGCTTCATATATGCTGGAGCAGGGTGTTGACCTTAAGCTCTTTAGACTGGACACGGAAGCATCAAACGAAGCAGCTGTGGACAGTATAGAAGTGCCCCAGAAGGTAAGTCTGGGAGAAGAATTCAGTATAGTTGTTAATATAACCAGTAGAATTAGCACCAGTGCCAAGCTTACACTGATATCAGGCAGAAATAGTACTGTTGAGGAGCAGATACAGCTCCAAAAGGGCAGCAACAGGTTTGCATTTAGAGACAGAGCCGAGTCAGGGGGACTTAAGAGCTATAGGGTAGTTTTAGAGCCTGTGCTGGATACAGAAAGCAGAAACAATGAAGCCTCAGCAATTATAAGTGTACTGGATAGACCGCGAATATTGGTTATTGAGGATAAGGCCGGTGAGGCTGACGACTTAATAGGCATTTTGGAGGCTTCAGATATAGATTTTAAAAGGATTTTTGCAAGTGCAGCTCCCTCAACGCTGCAGGAGTTAGCTGCCTATAAGACCATAATTAGCTGTAATGTATCAGCAGAAAACCTTAACGAAGGCTTTCTAAATTCATTAGAGACCTATGTAAGAGATATGGGAGGAGGCTTTATAGCAGCAGGAGGTGAAGACTCCTTCGCTCTGGGCGGCTACTACAAAACCTCCTTGGAGAAGGTGCTTCCGGTTAGTATGGAGCTTAAGGGCAAGAAGGAAGTCCCGGACATGGCTATGGTGCTGATAATAGACAAGTCTGGCAGCATGACTGAAGGAAGAGGCGGAATTACCAGGCTTGATATAGCAAAGGAGGCAGCAGCAAGGACACTTGACTCTCTTAGGCCTAAGGATCAGATAGGAGTTATCGCCTTCGATGATACAGTGTATTGGGTGGTAAAAACCCAAACGGCTGAAGCTGGCGAAAGTATAAGAGATGATATAGGAACTATAAGGCCTGGCGGTGGAACAAGCATATTGCCTGCCCTTGAGGAGGGCTACGAGTCAATAAGCAAGGTAAATGCCAAAATAAGGCATATCATTCTCCTGACAGACGGTCAGGCGGAGCAGACGGGCTATGATGTACTAATAAAGAAAATGAACGAGGAGAACATAACTATTTCTACCGTTGCAGTTGGGCAGGGAGCAGATGTAAGACTGCTTGAAACCATTGCTAAGGGTGGGAACGGAAGGTTTTATTTCACTGACGAGTTTTTAAATATACCTAGAATCTTTGCTAAGGAAACCTTTATGGCAGCTAGGGCATATCTCAACAACAGAGAATTTGTGCCGGGAATAAGCAGCCTCCACCCTATACTTATGGGAGTAGGAGAGCAGGGATTACCGTCGCTTCTGGGCTATGTAGCTGCTACACCAAAGGACACAGCAAGAGTACTACTTACAAGCGACCAGGAAGACCCTATACTGACTGTCTGGCAATATGGCTTGGGTAAGACAGCTGCATGGACCTCCGATGTCAGCGGCAAATGGAATGCAAATTATGCCGGCTGGGAAAAAAACGCTGTCCTATGGCAGAACATTGTAAACTGGACAATAGAAAAGTATGAGCAGGGTATGCTTCACCTAGAAGCAAAGGTACAAGGCAGCAAAGGCATAATAAAGGTTATGACCGAGGCTTCGGCCGAGGCTTCAGACTTGCAGGCTACGGTTATATCCCCATCTCTTGAAAGCATAAATCTAGTGCTGCAGCCTACTGCACCTGGAGAATATGTAGGCAGCTTCGATATAAGAGAGACTGGAGGATACCTTATCAAGGCTGTTCAAAGGTTCGAAGGGGAGACTATAACCTCTGCGGAGACCGGGTTATCTGTGCAGTATTCACCAGAATACAAGCTGGATGCCAATGCCGCAAGCATTGAAAGGCTCTTGAAGGAAGCGGGGGGAACCATAATCACTACTGCTGAGGAGGTATATAAAGGAGAGCTTAAGGATGTTTTTGGCATAATAGATCTTACAAATTTCCTTTTGACTACAGCACTTTTACTGTTTTTGCTTGATACTGCAATAAGAAGGCTAAATCTACCACTAGGAAGGCTTGAAGCCTTTTTAGGAGCAATCAAATTCAAAGCTGCAAATAAAAGAAAGCCGCCTGTGATGAAGACTATTGCAGCCCCGGAAAAAGCTAAGAAGGAGACTACACCAACAAAAAAAGAACAGCCTCACAATAAATCAGAGGATAAAGTGAGCTTAGATACATCAGCGCTACTAAAGAAAAAGAAACCAAGAGCGTAGTGAAACACGGGGACAGGTTCCTTGTC
>CALJSV010000100.1 GCA_937976095.1 uncultured Clostridia bacterium
TACTTTATCCGGGCATGCATTTTTTAGAAAAGCTTCAGATGCTTTAATAGCTTCATCATATGTATATTTAGGCAGCTTGCTTGATGGGGTAATTATATCCTTCCATCTTCTATACTCAAGGATATCTCCATTTATTACATCCACAATTACAAGTATGTCCTTAAGTGATTTTTCGCCTGAGTACCAGTTAAGACTCCAAACCTCAGAGCCAGTATTATAGTAATTTTCATCGAAGTTTACATGTAATTTGCAGCCTTCAACATCGAGAAGCAGTTTTTCCTTTGCTATTTCAATTGCTCTTTCCTTGGAAATCAGCGGGTTATCTGCTGCACTTAGGGATATGGGGAAGAAACTAAGTAATAAAGAAATCAGTATAATCGTTGAAACTATCTTTTTCATTTTTGTCTCCCTTCTTTACTAAGCCTGAGGTAATTTCTACATAGCTTTAGTTATGAATTACACTGATATAATACCAAAAATTGCTAATAAAGTAAAGATTACAATGCTTTATACTTACTTTATATAAACTAATATACGATTTATTGCTAAAGTAGCCAAAATTCTGTAAACTAATAATATTTTAGAATCATTTCCGGTATAATACTTATGGCATGAAAATTGCTAAGTACTAAGAAGGGATTATAAATGAATTAACATATAACAAGGAGGAAGAGGAATGAGAGAGGTAGTAATAGCTAGTGCTGCCAGGACGGCGGTTGGAAGCTTCAATGGCAGCTTGGCAGGAGTATCGGCAGTTGACCTTGGAGTAGCTGCAGTAAAGGAAGCCATAAATAGGGCAGGTATATCACCGGAGCAGGTAGATGAGACGGTTTTGGGCTGCATACTTCAGGCAGGACAGGGACAAGGAGTTGCGAGGCAAGTTGCTGTAAAGGCTGGCATACCAATAGAAAAGCCTGCGATGACTATTAATATGATTTGCGGATCAGGACTTAAGGCTGTGCAGCTGGCGGCTCAGGCGATCATAAGCGGGGAATGCGATATAGTAGTAGCAGGAGGGACTGAGAACATGAGTCAGGCTCCGTATCTGCTCAAGAGTGCCAGAACTGGCTATAGAATGGGACATGGTGAAGTAATAGATACAATGATACATGATGCACTTACTGATGTTTTTAACAACTATCATATGGGTATTACTGCTGAAAACTTGGCAGAAAAATATAGTATAAGCAGAGAAGAGCAGGATGCCTTTGCTGCAAAAAGCCAGAACAAGGCTGAGGCAGCTCTTAAAGATGGAAGGTTTGACGAAGAAATAGTACCTGTGGTAATAGCATCCAAAAAAGGCGATGTGGTTGTAGACAAGGATGAGTATCCAAGAGCTGGTACTACAGTTGATTCACTGGCGAAGCTGAAGCCTGCTTTCAAAAAGGATGGAACAGTTACTGCCGGAAATGCATCAGGAATAAACGATGGGGCAGCTGCTTTAGTTGTAATGTCAGCAGAGAAGGCAAGAGAGCTTGGTATAAAGCCACTTGCGAAGCTTGTAGGCTACGCATCAGCAGGTGTTGACCCAAGCATAATGGGCATAGGACCTGTTCCGGCTACTAAAAAAGCATTGGAAAGAGCGAACCTGCGTGTTGAAGATATTGATCTGATAGAGGCAAACGAGGCATTTGCTGCCCAGGCTTTGGCTGTGGCAAAGGAATTAGGCTTGGATATGGATAAGGTAAACGTAAATGGAGGAGCTATAGCTCTTGGACACCCTGTAGGTGCAAGTGGAGCAAGAATACTGACTACGCTGCTGTACGAAATGAAAAGAAGGGATGTAAAGCATGGACTTGCAACTCTTTGTATAGGCGGAGGTATGGGAACTGCTGTTGTTGTAGAAAGATAATAAATAGTAAAAGTGCCAGGCGGTAAGCCTGGCACTTTTGTTTTAACTGAGATTACTCGTTTATAGTTGTATCAACCTTTAGGTAGTTAACTAAAGCTGTAGCTGATTCGCCTCTTGTTAAGAGTTTCTTTGGACCAAACTTTCTTTCTACTGCCTTAAAGATTCCAAGTTCATCAGCGATAACAACTGATCCTCTGTAGGATCTTGCTATTTGGTTGCTGTCTTCGAAAGGCATTACAAAGAGGTTTGCCTTATCTGCGATATAGCCGTAGCCTAAAGCTCTTACGAGCATCTTAGCCGCGTCTTGCTTTGTTACATATCCGTCTGGGTTTTTGTCTCTTTCTGTTATTAGCTTCTTTTGGATAGCTGTTTGGTAGTAGTAGTCATATTCAGCCTCAGGCTTTGACATATCATACATTGGGTAGTATCTGTATGGAGGCTCCATTGATTTAACAAGCATCTTTACAAAGTCTTTTTGAAGTATGTTTTCATCAGGAGCGAACTCACTTGATACTGGATCAAGAACTCCTACTTCCAATAGAAGTTGTATATCAGCTTCTGCTGCATGGCCTTCTATGTCTGTAAAGCTGAATGGCTCATAAACATCTAAAAGCTCTTTGCCATCGTAGCCAATAATTGTACCTGTGTTTGCATCTATCATTCCATAGAAGTTATCAAGTACATATGCTAGCTTGATTTCTGACTTTTCCATTCCTGCAGAATAATCATATTGCTTGATGTATCTTAAAACCATGTCTCCCTTAGTGTATAGAGCTTCATATGCCTTATCAAGGTCAATTATCTTATCAACCTTTGGAAGATCAACATTTATCCAGTAGTAGCTGTAGTTCACTATTTCGCCTGTATAAGCGCTTACACTTACATAAAGTGAATTGAAGTTGCAGAAAACGCCGTTTTCTTTTCTTATAAAGTTGTAGTTGTAAACTGGTTGTGGGTATTGTGGGTTAAAGTTGTTTTCGTATTTGTAGTATTCTGCTGATGCAAATTTCTCAGGCTGAATCTTTTTTAAGAAATCAGCGGCGATTTCTTTGCCCTGCTCTTCAGTTATTTTTGCTTCTTTGCCATCTGTGTTATACATGTCGCTGTCGCCTTTGTAGAAGGACTTTAATTCGCTAGTAACAGCATCAACGCTAGCACTAATATAAGCGTACTTTCCGCTCTTATCATCATTTTTGTTCCAGTTAAGGTTCCACGTTGCATTTTCTGTTCCATAAGAAGGATTTAAGCTTGCATGTGTTTGAGTGTAGCTATCCACCTCTGGAAGCTGAGCCCTTACGATCTCAACTGCCTTTTCTTTTGTTATATAAGTACTTTTCTTATCGATATCTTTTTGTTCTTCTTCAGTAACAACTGGTCTGTCGTAAGCATAGCTGCTATAAGCCATCTTCTCGTAGTATCCACCACCATAATATGGAGGATAGTAGTAAGCATTGTAGATCAACTCTCCTGTTATAGCATCGATTGGTGAATTGCCCTTAGTTGTATAAACTAGTATAGCCTGTGGCTTGTTAGGCTCTGGATATATCAGCTGGTATGAAAGCTCAATACCTTGCTTTTCTGCAAATGCCTTCTTAGCTGCGTCCTTGCCTATAACGTCTTCAACACTTGGGAATGTTCCGTTATCCCAGTTTAAGTAGAAGGTTCTAACCTTTAGAGTATTCTTATCTATTCCAATGGATATGTTGTTGCTGTCAAATGGTATGTCGTTTATCTTTCTATTGAAATTAAAGTAGTAGTATTCATTATAGAATGCATATCTGTCATATGGGTTTTCAAATAGAGTAACTTCTTCAAGCTTTTCAGGTGCTATCTTATTCAGGAATTCTTGAGCAACCTCAAGTGCTTGTTCCTTTGAATACTTAGGGAGCTTTCTATAGTTTTCTTGGTATGGTCCCCAAGTATTATAGTTGATGATTTCACCTGTCATAGCGTCTAGAGTTACTGAAATGCTTTCGCCATTTCCATAGCTCTTATACCAGTGTAAATCCCAAACCTTTCTTCCGTTGTAGAAGTTTTCGCTATAGCTGCTGTTAAAGTCATAGCCTTCAGTATTAAGGTCCAATTTTTCTTTAACAATTTCTAAAGCCTTGTCTAGATCATAGTTGAGTCCTTCGTCAGCTGCTGCTGGTATAGTAATGCAAGCAAACAGCATAGTGACAATCATAAGAATTGATATTAGTTTTTTCATATTTATCCCCTTCCATTCTGTTGTTAAGTTACACCTATTAGACTAATTTATAGCAAGAAAGTTCCAGTAAAAGTTAAATATTTTTGATATTTTTTCTAAATTTTTTATGGGAACCTTCTTCAGTCTTAATGGAGTTTGCCACTAAAGCGTTTATTTCACTTATTTCACCCTCGGTCAGGTAACGCCATTTGCCTAGTGGTATATCCTTCAAAAAGATGTTCATTATTCTGATCCTTTTGAGCTTTGTAACAGTAAAACCAAAGACCTCACACATTCTTCTGATCTGCCTGTTCATTCCTTCGGTCAGGATAATCCCGAAGGAGTACTTGGAAACCTTGTAGACCTTGCACTTTTTTGTGATTTTTCCAAGAACTCTGACTCCGTTTGACATTCCCTGAATAAAGCTTTCATTTATGGGCTTATCTACAGTGACTATGTATTCTTTTTCATGATTGTTTCCTGAGCGAAGTATCTTATTTACAATATCACCGTCATTTGTTAAAAAGATTAAACCCTCCGAATCCTTATCAAGCCTTCCTATGGGAAAAATTCTTTTAGGGAAGTTAATATAGTCGACAATATTGTACCTTTCTTTTGTATCGGTAGTAGACACAATCCCAACAGGCTTATTAAAGGCAATATAAACGGGCTTCTCCTTTTGATTTAAAACCTTGCCATTCACTGCAACAGAATCCTCTTTCTTGACTCTGCTGCCTATGTCTGCTGTATTTCCGTTTATTGTAACCTTGCCTTCGCTAATGAGCTTATCAGCTTCCCTGCGTGAGCATATACCTGTATCACTAATGAATTTATTGATTCTTATTCCATTTATACTTGAGTCTTTAATGCTTTCGGTGCTCATTCTTATGCTCCTTTATATTGTTTGGTAGTGTTTATATTCTATATATAGTTTATACTTTTTTGGAACTTTTATCAAATCTATAATCCAGTTTTCTTTATGTAGCAGGAGCGTGGAGAATGGCTATATAATTATATGAAGACAGGGGGCTATTATAAAGAATAAAAGCCGCTCTGCTTATTATGCTGAATAAACCTCCAAAAGCTGGCAATAATCAAAATGAGCTACGTAGGCTTACACTTTTGCAGCTTTTGGAGGTTTTATGAAAAAGTCAAAAAACCCAAGAAATGGATTAAGGATTGCTCGAGAAGAGAAAACCTCTTCAGAAATATATAGCATAATTCTTAAAGGAATTATAAGTGCGATGGAAAGTATATTTAAGGATTACTATGTATCTGAAAATATTGAAGCTCTTATGAGCTATATAAATAGCAGACAAATAATAAAGTCTCAGGAGTATAAAAGGCTTTTATCAGAAGCAAAGGATTTTTACCCTGTGATTATATGTGCAGTGTTTATTAATCCAATGAGAAAGCATACTAAGGATTTTACTTTAAAGGAGCTTAGCTCTGATAAAAAAGCTGCTCTGTTTGAAGAACTAAACAAGGAATTGTTTGATTTTTTTGCAGATTGGCTTTGTGTAATTGACTTTGAGCCTTTGCTTTTACATCGATTAGCAGCAGCCTACAGAAAGCAATTTAATCTACAGCTCTGTATTTCAAAAATACTCCGCCAAAAACTTACCGAGCTTGAGGAGCAAGTGTTAAAACTCCAGATAATTGAGGTTTTTTCAATATATCTTATTGAGCAGGTAGCGGTACATCTTGGAGTAGCGGGATTGGATTACCTTGACTATTATACAGGAAATCAAGATCAAGGCTTAGGAGTAGATAAACTTAACCTGTCAGATCATATAATATAAACAAAAGATTGTATCGATACAATCTTGCGTTTTTTTAATATTGTATGTATATTGAGTCTCCAGCTTATTGAGGAATCCAGTAGGATGCTTATAATAATAAGTAGATAATGGAATTCAAGGAGGCAATATATGCAAATGAATAATCTAAGCAATTCAAGTTCTTCTTCAAAAGTAAAAGAAATGGTTCAAATCGCACTTTTAACTGCACTAACTTATATTGCGGTAAGCTTTATAAACATTCCATATGGAAATGGTGGAGTAATACATCTTGGTGACAGTATGATCTTTGTAGCTGCTTTACTTTTTGGAAGAAAACATGCTGCTATATCAGGAGCAGTAGGCATGACAATGTTTGATCTTTTTTCTCCATATGCTATTTGGGCTCCTTACACCTTTGTGGTTAAGGCAGTAATGGGACTTATAGTTGGAAGCATTGCATACTCAAAAGGATCAAAAGGAGAAAGCTTACTTAAGAATATAGCCGGAATGCTGCTTGCGGGTGTATGGATGGTTATCGGATACTATGCAGCAGAGGTTTTAATTTATGGTAATATGCTTGCACCGATGGCTTCAGTGCCTGGCAATGTTATACAGTTTTCTGCAGGAGCTGCAATTGCATTAGCATTGACTGCAGCATTAAAAAACACAAAATACTTTAGTAGATAGTTAAGTTAAGCTACGTGCCCGGTATATGTATATAAGTCACGCTAAAGAATTTACATCTTAATGAAGCGTGCCTTATATTTAAGAGAACACATTTAAGCCTGCAATGAAGATTCTTTAACGTGTTCTCTACAGATTCCGGGCATTTAAATTTTTTGAAATGTTTTTGTAAAACAAATATAGTTTACATAATGCTATAATGTGTACAAGGAGTGGTGTAGCTATGAAGAGTTTTACAAAAAGAAAAGCTTTGGCTGGTATATTGTTATTTGTATTTATCTTCACGGCGTTAACTGGCTTGTTTGGTCAAAGCCTGTATGCGGCAGAGGGTGTGGACAAGCTTTGGCAGCTGCAATATTTAATGTACGCGGATGATGATGTGTATGCATTTAATGATATAAATAATCACTGGGCTGAAGATGCAATGCTGAGACTGAGCTATATGGATATACTTAGAGGATTTCCGGATAGTAGCATAAAGCCAGGGAAAAATATTACTAGAGCAGAATTTGTGACAATGATTGTAAGAGCTTTGGAGATTCCTATAACGGACACATATATGAGGTATTATAAGGATATAGATATCAGCAGCTGGTGCTATTACAGCGTCTCCGCTGCAAAGAGAAACGGACTACTTGAAGTTTTTTCAGAGGAAAGTTTCTTCCCTGATAAAATCATCACAAGGGAAGAGATGGCAGTTATTGCAGCAGCTGTACTTGAGGCTGATTCGTATGGGAGCTTTAGTATTGGCTTTAGCGATATAAGGGAGGGCTACAAATACTATGATTATATTAGAAAAGTTGCTTCTTATGGAATTATAAGAGGTATGCCCGACGGAAGCTTTGAGCCTCATGGAAACTCGACTAGAGCAGAAGCTTCAGTGATAATACTAAGACTTCTGGAGCTGAGAAATCCCTCTAAGGAGAGTACTGATGCGGAATTAAGACAAATAGCGACAGCCTATGAAGAAAGGCTTATAAGCTATGCAAATGAAAACAACAGCAGAATGCCTTTGTCCTTACAAAGCTCTATCGGCAGAGAAAAGGGTCTGAATTATATCAGGGCAAATGCAATAACTGAAGTTGCTAATAAAGGTATGGATATTGAGAGAAATATTACTGATATTGTGGCTAAAGTCACCAGCAAATCAGCGCACCTTGCCAGTGTCAAGCTGACCTACCGAATTAAGGTGCAGAGCGGGAACTCTATTATTGAGTATAGGGTATTTAAGAATATCCTTATGAAAAAAAGAAACAGCAAATGGCTGGTATATGACTCCAGACCGACTTATACGGCGGTGTCAAATGTAGCAAATGATAATTTTATTTTTGTGCCATTTATTCCACCGGTTACTATTACCCCGCCTGTTGTGTTAAATCCACCAGCTGTAAGCAGCCCGCCTTCTACCAGCCCTCCAATAGTAGCAGCTGAGGGAAGGATAAATCTGGTATGGCATTATATGAGTGGAAGAACCCCCAAAATGGGAACAACTCCTGCTTTGAAGGGTGTAAATGTTATTTCTCCAACCTGGTTTACTTTAGCTGATAAGGATGGAACTATTGCGAGTATTGCAGATATAGATTATACACGTTGGGCAAAGAAAAATGGATATAAGGTTTGGGCGCTGCTTGCTAACGATTTTGAGCAGGAGATTACCTCACAGATGCTTAATAGCAGGACAGCCAGAAAAAAAGCCATAGACAGCTTGATTAGCCTAAGCAAAACCTTTGAAATAGATGGTATAAACGTTGATTTTGAAAACATGTATACAAAGGACCGTGATGCATTTACATTATTTGTGAAAGAGCTCTATGAGCGTGCAAAGCAGGAAAACCTAACTATTTCAGTGGATGTTACAGTGATAGTTGCAAATTCTAATTGGTCTAATTGCTATGATAGAGCAGCTCTTGCTAAGTCTTCTGACTACATCATATTAATGGCCTATGACCAGCATTGGGTTGGAAGTCCTGTAAGCGGTTCTGTTGCTCAGTTGTCCTGGGTAGAAGCAGAGGCAAAGAGGGTTATGGATCAGGTTCCAAAGGAGAAGCTTGTTTTAGGTATTCCTTTTTATACTAGATTATGGAAAGAGGTATATGCACCGGGTTCTTCAAAGCCTACAGTGACCTCAAAGGCTATATCTATGGAGGCAGCAGAGCAAACGATTATTGACAACAAAGCCAAAAAGGTTTGGGACTCTGTAAGCGGCCAGTATTATGCTACCTACCAAAAGGATGGGGCAACATACAAGATTTGGCTTGAGGATGAAAGGTCTATTGAGCTAAAAACAAAGCTTGTACCTAAATATAGTTTTGCAGGAGTGGCAGCCTGGAGACTGGGCTTTGAGAAGGCTTCTATTTGGGATACAATTGATAAGGCATTAAAATGAAAATAAGAGCAGTTGAATTTTAAATTTAGCTGCTCTTATTTTCATATATAAGTAAAATATACAATGAATATTTAAATGGTGAAAGGTAAAAATATTTATAGGGTGCGTAACAGTTGAGCCAAGACCTATGCATGTTTCTTATGGGATGTGTATGGGTCGGCCAAAGGTTGTATATTGGTCGTAAGGCTGATATACAGCCGGAGGGAAGATCTTGCATGGTTGTTAAAGGTTTTACTGCAGTCGGTTTTGGCTTATTGCAGTAAGGTCCCAAGCTATCTTGCAGGGTCGAGCGAAAACTATACTGGATGCTGAAGACTATTTGGTTCTATGCAGCCGAAAGGTTGCATAGGGCTATGCAAGTATCTTGTATGGTTGAACGAACCATCAGGATAGGTGGTGAACTGTTTGATTGCAGTCGAAAGATTGCAGTTAGGCATTAAGCTGTCTATGTTGGTGCAAGGTAGATTGTTACGTGCTCTATTGCTTTTTTGCAGGTATTCCGTAGCTGCCGTTGTGATCCTTAAATAGGTCCAGCCTTGGTGGATTATAGGTGAACAATATAAACAACACAGCTGCAAGGATTATTAATAGGATTGCTAGAGCATTGTATCTTGAGTAATCCTTATTATCAGTAATGATTTTATAGCTAAGCCAGAAGCTGATCAGGACAGCCAGAACAAATATTGCAATATCTATTATCAGGTTATGAGTTCCGAGTATAGCTGTATAGGTATAGAAGCTTACTATGATGAAAATGGGTGCAGCATAAGCGGCTATAGCCTTTGCAGGCCAAAAGTTTTTGTGTTCTTTCCCCCATAGGAAGTATTCCAATATAGAAAAGAGTATTAATGGCCAAAATGCAAGCTTTAAATGCTCCCATACACTTTCATTCACTGCACATAAAAATGCAGTTGGTCTGAAGCCTCCACTCCATTCAAAGCAAAAATGCAGCAGTGATCCTGCTATAACTGCAAAAACAAAGCCAACTACTTCCCACAATAAAACCTTTCTCTTATTCACAAAACCTCTCCTCCAATATACTTTTTTAAAAGGATTGCCTAACACTAAGGGCAGTATTCATCCTCATTCTAGAAGAGCTCTATTGTATCTGTTATTTCCTTAATGTGCTCCTTACTAGCCCATATAATGAAATAGTTGTACTCTTGTCCCTGTACGGTTATAGGTACTTTGTATTTAGTTATAGCTGATGCCTGATTACGCATTTCTGCAGGCTGATCAGAAGAAGGATATATAAAACAGGCTGGTTGGCCTGATAGAGTTCCTTCTCTTATTACCGGTGCAGAACCATAAGGCATAAGATTATGATATGCTTCTTCTCGACAAACCTCTTCAAGGCTTTTGTTAGAGTATATTGCGGATATCTGAAAGAATCCATCAATACCCTCGTAGCGCTCTGTATCTACTCTGGTCCAAGTGGACGGATACATCAACCTAACCTTGAAGGTTTCATTTGTATAAGTACTCCATAGAATAGGGATGCAAATCTTTTGGCCAATGAGGAGGGCATCAGGGTTGACCCTTGGATTAGCTTTTAAGAGAAGGTCAAGCTTAATATTATATCTTCTGGCAATGCTGTAAAACGTATCTCCACGTTGTATTGTATATGGTCTTTGGTTTGGAGCACAGGGGTCATAACTATCAGCGAGGGGAATGCAGATTATTTGACCAATATACAGGTTCTCAGGGATTATTCCCGGATTAGCATCTAACAGAATATCCAGTGAGATATTGTAAAGCCTGCTTATTCTGAAAAAGGTATCTCCGGCTTTTACAACGTAATAATTGCCACTAGGGCATGTGGGGTAGCTGCTCGTAGGTATGCATAGTGTTTGACCTATAAGCAGGTTATAGGGATTTGCATGTGGATTTGCTGCTGCTATTGCCTGTATAGTTGTTTGAAACTGCTCTGCCAGCTTATAATAGGTATCGCCGGCTTTTATATTATATAGAATTGTATTTGGAGGACACTGCCTGGTTAATGGACACATCATAATGAAATCACCTCTATTTTAAACTATAATAAAGTATATTCAGATACAGCTGTGTTTTTTCATATAAAACTGACGGTACAAGCGGAAAATTTATTGTATTGGTAATATATTTGTTTTAGGAGAGGAAAAGCTTGTACTAGTATTCTACAAAATATAGCAAATTCATATAAGTGGCGGTTGACTATTGGTAAAAAATGAATTATTATATAAGTAGTTAACATTAACTAACATGATGATGGTGGTGAATACAATGAAAAAAGATTATTTGAGCAGGAGAGAAAGCATCATCCTAAGTGCTGTTGATATTATTGATGAGCTAGGCATACACGCACTTTCTATTAGAGAGCTTGCAAGTAGGCAAGAGGTGACTGAACCTGCAATATATAGACATTTTACAAATAAACTTGATATAATAATCGGCATTATAGATTATTATTCTCATTTTGATGAGCTAATAATGAATACTATTGAAGTACAAGGACTAAATGCAAAGGACAGTATCAGGTTTTTCTGCAAGGCTTTTATGGAGTACTATGAAAACTATCCGGCTCTTACGGCCATTTACTTTTCATACCACAGTCTTATATATGATCCAGTACTGTTTGATAAGATATCTGAAATTGACGAAAAAAGAAACAGTTTCCTAGAATCATTAATTGAAAAGGGACAAAAGAGCGGTGAAATAGTTAAAGCCTTTTCGGGTACTGAGCTGGTTGATATGATAATGGGACTTCAGACACAATTGATATTTAAGTGGAGGATGAGAAGGTACAATTTTTCACTTAAGAAAAGTGCGATAACTACCTTGGAGAAAATCCTAGAGATTTGTTAAGGTAGTTTGCCATTATAAAAACAAAAAATACGAGGAGATGAGCTTATGAAAAAAGTTTTAATAGTAGATGACGCAGCCTTTATGAGAGGATCCTTAAAAATGATATTGCAGAGCAACGGCTTTGAGGTTATAGGAGAAGCCGAAAACGGACTTGAGGCTATTAAGAAATACAAGGAGCTTCAGCCTGATTTGGTGACTATGGATATTACAATGCCTGAGATGGATGGCATTGAAGCTGTTAAGGCTATCAAGCAGTTTGATGACAAGGCAAAGATAGTAATGATTTCTGCAATGGGACAAGAAAATAAGGTGAAGGACGCTGTTATAGCCGGCGCGAAGAGCTTTATTGTAAAGCCCTTCAAGCAAGAATTTGTAATTGAGACTTTAAGCAAGATATAGATATTTAAGGTTTGGAGGTGGGAGAATGTCAAGCAATAGAGAGCCAATGCTGGATTTATACATTTTTGAAACTACTCAACAAATAGAAAAGCTTGAGCAAACTGTACTAGATAGTGAGCAAGCGACAGATATGCAGGTTTCTATTAATGAAATATTTAGAATAATGCACACCATAAAGGGAAATTCTGCAATGATGCTGTTTAACAATATTTCAGAGCTGGCACACTCCATGGAAGACTTATTCGACCATCTTAGAGAAACAAAATGCTGGATGCATCAAGGCTTTGACTATATCAAAATAAGTGATTTAGTCTTAGAAGGAATAGACTTTATCAAAGGCGAGCTGGATAAGATAAATAATAATCAGAGTGCAGATGGTGATGCTGCCTCCCTTATCGGCAGAATAAGAAAGCTTTTGGAGGAAAATAAGTCTGATAATCCAAGCTCTGAGCAGCAGAAGGAAGAAAAGAAACGGAAGAAGCCCAAATATTATATAAGTTCTCAAAAGGGAGTTCTCGAGGATTCTGAAACCACCTATGATGCACTTGTGTTTTTTGAGGAAGGCTGTGAAATGGAGGACATCAGAGCCTTTACGCTAGTTCATTCAGTAAAGGAAATAGCAAGTGAAGTAAAATATCATCCCGAGGATATTCTTGAAAATTCGGAAAGCAAGGAATATATAATAAAGAATGGCTTTAAGCTTACGATAACAAGCAGCCAAAGTATAGAAGAGGTTCGTGAGCTCTTTAACAGGACGCCTTTTTTAAGAAGCTTTGATATAGAGAAAGCCGGAATGAAGAAGAAAGAACAAAGAAGGATAATACTTGATGACAATGAGTTAGAGGATAAAGCACCAGAACAGGCAGATGAGTATATAAAGCAAAGCAGCGATGCTAAAAGCAATGAAGGCTTTGAAGTAAAGGAAGATGTATCAAAGATTGAAGCAGTGAAAACTGCTGAAGCTGAAGTCAATGTCAGTAGGTCTGCTCCAAGTGTGGGACAAGCTGTAAGCAGTGCAATGATAAGTGTAAATGTATCAAAGCTGGACCAGCTGCTGGATCTTGTTGGAGAGCTGGTAATATCTGAGGCCATGGTTACAAGGAATCCCGATCTTGCGGGCTTGCAGCTGGATAGCTTTTACAAGTCAGCGAGACAATTAAGGAAAATAACTAATGAGCTGCAGGATATTGCAATGTCAATAAGAATGGTTTCGCTAGCACCTACCTTCTCTAAGATGAACAGATTAGTCAGAGATATGAGTAAAAAGATAGGCAAGCAGGTTAATCTAGAGCTGGTAGGGCAGGATACAGAGGTTGACAAGAACATAATTGAAAACATTGGAGATCCCCTGATGCACCTTATTAGAAATGCTATTGATCACGGAATCGAGACTATGGAGGAAAGGCTTCAAGCAGGAAAGTCGCCAACAGGATCAATTACTCTAGAAGCGCGAAATTCAGGCGGTGATGTTTGGATAGAGGTTAAGGACGACGGGCGAGGCTTAAGCAGGGAGAAAATATACAACAAGGCCTTTGAGCACGGGCTTACTGCAAAGAGGCTGGAGGAGCTTTCGGATAGAGAAATATTTTCATTTATATTCCTACCTGGCTTCTCAACTAAGGAAAAAGTGACTGAATTCTCCGGCAGAGGCGTTGGGATGGATGTTGTACAAAAAAATATTGAGAAGGTTAGAGGTACGATACAGGTAGAGAGTACTCTAGGAAAGGGTACAACTATTGCCATAAAGATACCATTAACACTGTCAATTATAGATGGAATGACTATAAAGGTTGGAGAAAGCAGGTATACAATACCAATAACCTCGATAAAAGAGTCCTTAAGAATATCAAATGAGCAGGTAGTTAAGGATTTGAGTGGAAACGAGATGATTATTCTTAGGGGAGAAAGTCTGCCTATTATAAGGCTTCATAAGCTATATTCTGTAAATACCTTGATTGAAGACTTACAGGAAGGAATAATAATCGTAGTTGAAAGCGAGAATAAAACTGTGTGCTTGTTTGTTGATGAGCTTATAGGAGAACAGCAGGTGGTGGTCAAGACGCTGCCCAACTATGTTAAGAACGTAAGAGGAGTAGCGGGCTGTACTATTCTAGGTGATGGAGGCATAAGCTTAATACTTAATATACAGGGGTTAATGAATACGCAAAGTGCTTAGAGAGATTAGGGAAGCTTTTATTAGTATTAGCTTCCCTATTAAGCATATATTTTAAGAAATCAGGTGGATGTCATGGATGAGTTAATAAAAATTTTAATAATATGGAGCTCGGATCAATGCATGGCAGAGCTTATGTCTGTTCTTGGGAATGCGACCTTTAATGCATATACCAAGAGCTTTAAGTACATAGAGCAGGCATTGGGAGAAGTGTCAGACAAGGACTTTGATATAGTTTTGATCAACTGGGCTGAAGACTCGGGGGCTTTGCTTAGTAGTCTATCTAAGCTTCGAAGCGCTAATAATAAGACTCCTTGTATTTGTATAATTGATAACGATGCTGATGCAAGCGTTTTTGAGACAATTCTTAAACATGATTGCAGCTATGTATATAGAAGCTGCCTTAATGACCTGATTTTCAGCATAAAGAGGGAGACTACTCATTACTATGAGAGAAAAAAGTTAGAGGACAGCCTGACAGATAGTGTAACAAAATACAAGAGGCTTACAGAAAACACTGCAAATGGTTTTGCTTATTGTAGGGTAATATACAATAGCAGAGGAGAACCTGTTGATTATGTTATAATGGAGGCAAATGCTGCATTTGAAAGAATTATTGGGGTCAACAGGCTTGAGGTTTTGGGAAGGAAAGTATCTGAAGTTTTTAAGGACAACTTGGACTTTGTTATGAATTTTATGAGAAAGTACGGCGAAATGACAATAAGCGGACATAGCATATGTGAGGATAACAATTTTTCAAAAATAACAAATAAGTGGTACAAGGTTTTTGCTTTTAATTGTGTAAAGGGATACTTTGCTGTTATTATTAACGACATAACGGGTATTAAAAATGCTGAAGAGCAAATGAAGAAGGCTAAAGAGGAGGCAGAAAGAGCCAATAGGTTTAAGAGCGATTTCCTAGCATCTATGAGTCATGAGATAAGGTCGCCCCTTAATGGCCTAATGGGAATGCTTGAGCTGCTTTTAATGACAGAGCTTGAAGGACAGCAAAGAGAATACCTGATGATAGCAAAGAGAAGCTCAGATAGCTTGCTTAATATAGTTAACAATGTTTTGGATATGTCTAAAATTGAAGCAGGAGAAATGAAGCTTGAAAACACCAGCTTCGATATTTACACTCTTTTAGAGAATGCATATAAAGCCCATTATACTTTAGCTAGTGCAAAGGGAATTGAGCTAATGCTTGAAATATCTGAGGATATAGAGCCTGCTGTGACAGGAGACCCAAATAAGCTGATGCAGGTTATCAACAATATTGTAGGAAATGCTGTTAAATTTACTGATACCGGATATGTACGCCTAAAGGTAGAGCAACAGCTGAAGCAAGGAAGTAGTATGGTTCTGCTCTTTATAGTTGAAGATACCGGCATGGGTATAAGCGAAGGGGATAAAGGCCGACTTTTTAGAAGCTTTACTCAGCTTGGAGCTCCGGAGCTAAGAAAAGCTGGGGGGACTGGATTGGGATTGTCAATCTCAAATAAGCTGGTTGAGCTGATGGGTGGGAGAATATGTGTTGAAAGCACAGAGGGAAAAGGAACGCGCTTTAGTTTTAGTGTAAAGCTTGAAAAGTCAAATCAGATTAGTTTTTCCAGCATAAAACCTGAGAGGCGCAAAGTATTAGAAGATAAAAATGGATATAGTATACTGCTGGTGGAGGATGATAAGGTTAACCAGACGGTTATTAGATTGATTTTAGAAAAGCTAGGTCATAGGGTTGATGTCGCTGATGGCGGTGTTAAAGCCATACAGCTTTATAAACAAAAAAACTATGATATGATTTTAATGGATATTCAGATGGCTGATATGGATGGTATTCAGGTGACTCATATGATTAGAGAACTGGAAAACAATACCGGAAGGCATATACCGATTATTGCCTGTACAGCTCATGCTTTTGATAATGAAAAGGAAAGATTTTTAAAGGAAGGTATGGATGGCTTTATAGCTAAGCCAATAGTTATAGGAGATTTAGTTAAAGTCATAGAAGTAGGTCTGGCAGCTAAAAGGGATATATTATATTGATATAGTTGAAGCAAAGTATTAAAATTAAGATGAGTATTATGAGGAGTGATTTTATGAGGATTCTTATAGCAGAGGATGATTATGCTAGTCGAGTATATCTAAACAGCATATTATCCAAGTATGGAAGCGTAAAGCTAGCCTCCAATGGCATAGAAGCTTTAGATGCGTTTTTTGAGGAAGCGGGCAATAACAATACTTTTGATCTTATTTGTTTAGATATTATGATGCCAAAGGTTGATGGTATTAAGGTCTATAAATCCATAAGAGAGGAAGAGGAGCGCAGAGGGATTGAAGGTGCGGATAAAGCCAAGATTCTTATAACCTCAGCGCTTGCAGACACCACCGATAACTTCAAGGACGCGTCTGGAAGTACATGCTATTTGGTAAAGCCTATTACAGTAGAACAAATAAGAGAAGCACTTATAGAGTTAAAACTAATTGAAGTGGAATGATGATTTTTTTATTATAAAGAGGGGTTGCATTTATGAAAACAGATGATTATAAGTATTATTCTATACTAACGAATAATCCTATATTGAATAAAGAACTACTTATTAGTACTGTCATCGAGCATTCAAATGATACCTTTTATTTTAAGGATCTTGAGTCGCGCTTTATCTTTATGAGTAAAAACGTAGCCTTAAGATTGGGCTATGATGATCCTATAAAGCTTATTGGCAAAACTGATTTTGATATATTTGATATGTCACACGCAAGCCAAGCGTATAAAGATGAGCAGGAGATAATAAGTACAGGCAAGCCAATAATCAACAAGGAGGAAATGGAAACCTGGCAGGATGGAACAATAGTTTGGGTTTCTACCTCAAAGTATCCGCTTAGGGATAAGGATAATATGATTATTGGGACATGGGGTATATCAAGAGATATTTCAACTCAAAAAAGAAGCGAAGAAGAATTGAAGGCCCTTAATAAGAGGATATCTGAGGCAAATGAAAAGCTTGAGCAGCTTGCCAAGCTTGATTCTATTTCCGGTCTTTATAACAATAGATTTTTTTACGAGGAAATACAGCTTTTGTTTAATACATATAAAAGACAGGCAGAAATAGGTATTGATGCAAACTTCTCGATAATGCTAATGGATATTGATAATTTTAAGATAATAAATGATACTGCAGGACACATAGCCGGAGATTGCGCTATAAAGCAGTTGGCAGATGTTCTGAAAAATACTATAAGAGATACAGATAAAGCCTTCAGATATGGAGGAGACGAATTTGCAGTCATAATGCCGGAGGCCAATATATATGAAGCATCTGTTATTGGTGATAAAATCAGAAACAAAATCAGTGCCAGACCGCTTATAGTAAGCAGCAATAAGCTTCAAATAACCGTAAGTGGGGGTATTTCGTCATTTGATGAGGCAAGGGATGTAAATGAGCTTATGACAAAGGCAGATCAAAGACTTTATGAAGCAAAAAGAAAGGG
>CALJSV010000101.1 GCA_937976095.1 uncultured Clostridia bacterium
CTTTTTTTCTACGCTTCCTCTTTGAAGGGTACTATCCTTCTTTAGAATCAGCTCCTCACAGCCTAACACATGTGCCCATTCGGATAAAATCTTCATTTTTTTATCATGAGTTTTGGGATTTTGTTCTTTGCTTATAGTCACAAAAGGGTACAGCTTCCTGAAATTCATAGCCTGTATTGTTTTAAAAGCTGTTTCGAGATCCGATAGGCTGCTGCAATCATTATCGATTACTGTAAATCTCCCCTTATAAACAGTCTGACATCGTCTTTTCGCTCCATTGTATGTGCTTAAAGCCCGTTTTATATGATCAATATCATAATCATAGTATATAGCACAGGTAATGGCAGCCATTGCATTATAAAGACTCTCTTCTCCCAGTGTATTAAGCTTTATTGGAATTTCGAAGGGTTCAACCTTATTGCCTGAGCAAGTTAGCATGGTCCTTTGCAAGCAATAGGTGAATTCCATTTTATCATCTGTATTTATCGAGGTTGCTGTGACAGCTGACTTCTTATTTAACCCATAGGTTATAAGCAGTGCGCTTTTGTTTTTACTGACAAAATCCAAAGAGAGCGGCTCATCTATATTTATTAGTATTGGCTTATTTTCTGGTACCCTGCTAAAAAGCTCCATAGTATAGCTTAGCTCCTTTGAGGTATACTCAGATAGATTACAGCCGCCAAAGCCAGTTAATATACCAAAATCTATATCAAGCTTAGCTATTACCTGCGAGGTTTCTTCATTAAAATCTATTGCAAAAGGAAGCTTATCTACACCTACAGCTGAAAGTGCCGACATTTTAGTATAAATTGCTTCAAGGTCCTTACATTCCTTAAAGGTTCTGAGTTCTCCAACATCCGTATCCTTAAAGCTATCTAACCCATAGCAAAATATGTTGTTAAGCATATCTGAAACAACCTCTTTTTGACTGCTGCCTCCTATAGCAATAAGCTTCATTTTCTCCTGAATTCTTCCATAGTAAGTACCCAAGAGCTGCATTAAGGTTTGATTAACGTTTTTAACCTTAATGACAGGCAAATCAGGATCTGTAATGCTTTTTGTTGTAAATATAAGTGAAGCTCCATTTCTATAAGCATCATATACCTTGTTCTTGCTTCTTCCGGATGACAAATCAACAAAAATTTTGCCCGAAACGATCTTATGTGGGTCTGTGCTTATTCCTCTGCTATTTAAATAATCCATATACTAAAAAACCTCCCACTGTTATCATTTGTATATTAATGCTCTATATATTATCTTTAGCCAATAGAGCATTTTTATGTATCGTTGCTTTATTGCAAGACTCTCTTCATTTTTTTTCAACATGCTTTGACAGCAGCTTTTCTATTTGCTTATACTCTTTTTTAGTACCCTTAAAAAGCTCATCCAGCTCTTCATCTACACCATCCATAATTTGCGAAAGTTCTATGGCAGTTGTAAACAAAGTATCCCAGAACAACACTTTTTTGATGCCTTTTTTTATATCTTTGTTCATGCTCTCACCTCCTTGATACATAATATTAAGCCTGCCTGGTTTTTGAGATAAAAAAATTGACTAGAGTATTCAACTACTCAAGTCAATTTTATAATCCATCTTATTCTTATTTAACTGAATAAATTATATCCTTACCAATCCACTTTCTTAGCACCTCTGGCACAACCACACTGCCATCTTCCTGCTGATGCTGCTCCATTATTGCTGGAAGCAATCTGCTTGTGGCGAGTCCTGATGCATTTAGAGTATGGATAAATTCTGTCTTTTTGCTTTCTGACCTCTTACATCTTATACTTCCTCTTCTAGCTTGATAGTCGTGAGCGTTAGAAGCTGAGCTTACCTCCTTGTAGCAGTTCATACTTGGAATCCATACCTCTATATCATAGGTTTTTGCCATAGAGGCACTACAATCCTGTGCTGCAAGCTTTGAAACCTGATAGTGAAGTCCTAGACCCTGTACCAGCCTTTCTGCCTTTTCTATCATTTCTTCTAATGCTTTTTCTGATTCCTCTGGAAGGGTATACTGAAACAATTCCACTTTATTAAACTGATGTCCTCTTATCATGCCTCGTTCGTCCGTCCTATAGCTTCCTGCCTCCTTACGGTAGCATGGTGTATAAGAAAAATATTTTCTTGGCAATTCCGCTTCACTTAGTATTTCATCTCTATGAAGGTTAACTAATGCTGTTTCTGAAGTAGGCAGTAAAAAATGAGTTTTTGACCCATCTTCTTTATCTATATAAAAAACCTCATCTGAAAACTTCGGAAATTGTCCTGCAGTATAGCCGCATTGGGACAGCAACAGGTGTGGCGGAAGAATAAATTCATAGCCATCCTTGATATGCTCTTCTATAAAATAATTGAGCAAGCCCCATTCTAGCAGAGCACCAGTTCCCTTGTAAAGCCAAAATCCGTTGCCTCCCAGCTTTACACCTCTTTCATAGTCTATTAAACCCAGAGACTTCGCTAAGTCTACATGGTTTTGTGCCTCAAACTTGAAATTAGGCTTATCGCCGAATATCCTTATTACTTGATTGTTCTCCTTGCCACCTGACACCACATCATCAGCAGGAATATTAGGAAGCCTTTCAAGAAAGCTTCTTATACATACCTCCAATTTATCTATTTCAGCATCGTTTTCTTTAATCATCTCTGCTAGCTTTTTCATATCATCTAGCAATCCTTGAACATCCTTACCTTCCTTCTTTAGGTGTGGTACATTTGCTGATACTTTATTTCTCTCTGCCTTCAAATTATCTGTCTCATAATTGAGCACTCTCTTTCTTTTGTCCCAATCCAAAAGCTCAGAAAAATCTACATTATCCATTCTTTTAAGAAGTGCACTTTTGACTTCCTCCGGGTTTTCTCTAATCCTGTTAATATCTAACATACTTATTCCTCCCTATACTTAATAAAATAAAAAACTCCCGTCCCTAAAATAGAGACGAGAGTAATCCCGCGTTGCCACTCTGATTGTCAGTGACTTGAAATGATACAAAAAGTCGCCGACCTACTTTATTATGCTATAAAGGGCATACCCTTCCGGCTCATCACCAGCAACTCCAGAAATGGAAAGATCACTAAGCTATCAGCTCTCACCAACCGCTGACTCTCTTATAGCATCATGCTCATTTTTTCCTTCATAGTTGATTTTCATAATATTAGCATACAATGATGCTAAAATCAAGGTGTAATTTTATCGGCTTATAGCAACCTTATATGGGTATAATTCTGCATTCATTAAGCCTTCCTTAACAGCAGGGTCATCCTTTAGTCCTGCTCTTAGTTGTCTAGCTTTCTCTGTCTTCCAGTATGGTCTATGTAATAGCTTTCGCTCATAATAAGCTCTGATATTGGGACTATTTTATAACCTTCAGCCTGAAGCTTATCAAGGATTATTGGCAGTGCATCCTTTGTATAGGTAGCATTGTTGTGAAAAAGAACTATAGATCCGTTTGTCACCTTTGAGCATACTCTGTTGATTATTGCATCCCTGCCATAGTCTTTGTAGTCTAAAGAGTCTACATCCCACTGTATAGTGGTAATACCCATATCCCTAGCGGTTTTTATTAGCCTATTATTGTAATCTCCAAAGGGCGGCCTAAATAGTACCGTAGGCTTTCCTATGAGTGCTTCAATTTTATCCGATGTAGTCTTAAGCTCCTTTATAATCTGCTCCTCGCTAAGCTGAGACATCTTTGGATGCTTTGCAGAATGGTTGCCTATCTCATGTCCCTTTTCGGCAATTTTCTTTACCATGTCAGGATATGTATCTACCCAAAAGGCTACCAGAAAGAACGTGGTCTTAACCTCGTGTTCTTCTAGAATTCTAAGCAGCTCCTCCGTATAATCTGCACCCCAGGCTGCATCAAAGGATATTGCTATTCTCTTTTCTTCTGTTTCCACACAGTAAATTGGAAGCTGTTTTTCATTATTGATAAAAACACTCAGTATTCCTGTATCCACCCCTACAGTATATATCATGGATACTCCTATAAGTAAAAGCAATATTAGCATTTTGGTTATAAAGCTACGCCTTATTAGAATAACCTTCATGCAGCACCTCCATAAAAAAGCTTATTATAATCTATTCACTTTTTTAGGAGATAGACCTAATATTAACTTCTAGCAAGCATCCTCCTGATCTATGTGTGATATATCTCCGTGCAGTATTATTCTATGACCTTTCTCGTTAACCTCAACCATGCTTAGACTGGTATCATGTATATATGGAGGCTCCCAAAGCTTTTCAAGGCTTCTGCCTTCAAAATATGCCATAATGGTCTTTAGCGTAACTGTATGTGTGACCAGCAAAATGTTTTTATCAGTATGCTTATACTTCTCAATTATGCCATGAACTAGCTTCAAAGCTCTATTTTGTACATCCTGAAAGGTTTCTGCACTATTTAGGCTAAAAAGATGAGGAGCGCGCCAGAAATAGCTGTATTCCATAGGATGCTCATCCTCTATTTCGTCCCGTAGCTTTCCCTCCCAGCAGCCCATTCCTATTTCTCTAAGCTCGTCCACCGCAGTTATCGAGTTTCTGCTTAATCCCGTAATTAGCTCTGCCGTGTGAATAGTCCTACCTACCGAGCTTGAATACACTTCATCAAATTTTACTTCTTTTAGATGCTTTCCTAATGAAATTGCATTGTTAATGCCCCTCAGTGTAAGCGGAGAGTCATTCCAGCCCTGCATCCTACCGATGATATTCCACTCTGTCTGTCCATGTCTTGTAATATATAGCTTCATTACTACCTCCTGTATATATGTACGGCTGATTATAGCTTGACTACCAATCAATGCATATTTACACTTGTACAACCTCTACATGCTCTACAAAGCTTCTATAAAGCTCCTCGCTAAGCAATTCATCGAAATTACTCTTAATGACGTCTGTGTCCATACACTCCAGCCAATCATCCTTACGCTCTATTAAACGCTTATGGAAGTATAGAATTCTTACATCATAAAGCTTGGCAACCTCTGCAAACTTTTTTTCAAGCAGCTGCTTATAGGTTTCATAAAAGCCATATTCAATTAGACAGTCTTTTTGGTAAGCTAGATATGATATAAAGCTTCTATCCAGAACATAGCTCTTATCTGCTTCTCTCGAAAGTCTCTCTA
>CALJSV010000102.1 GCA_937976095.1 uncultured Clostridia bacterium
GATATACTTGCTTTTGGTACACATGCTTTTTTTAATACAATAAAAAAACATACTTTTATAGTTTTGGATACTAACAGCCCATACCTGCCAGTTGATACGGACCTTAATATATTCTATAAGGATTATTTCAAGAAGGAGGGCTTTAAGCACTTTTATGCATATTCTGTGCCTGTTGGCAAGGTGGGTATCCTACTTGTTAATGGCGAGTTTGTAAGCACACTTTCAGCTGGCAGCCATTATTTCTTAAGAGGTATAAATATTGTGGAGGTCAGAGCGGTTGATATCAGGAAGAGGCTGCTTGAGGTATCGGGACAGGAGCTGCTGTCAGAGGATAAGGTTACTCTTCGTATGAACTTTATATGCCAGTATAGAGTAACTGATCCTGTCAAGGTAACAATGGAATTTGAGGACTATGAGCAGCAGATATATATAACAATGCAGCTTGCTTTAAGAGAATATGTAGCAACAAGAAAGCTTGACGAACTGCTTGCACAAAAACATGAAATCGGAAATATTATTCTTGGTGCAGTAAAGATCAAGGAGGAGCAATTCGGTATAGAGTTTATTGACGCGGGTGTAAAGGACATAATACTGCCTGGTGATATAAAGGAAATACTGAACACTGTGCTGATTGCAGAGAAAAGAGCTTTTGCAAATGTTATAGCTCGAAGGGAAGAAACTGCATCTACCAGAAGCTTGCTAAATACTGCAAAGCTTATGGAGGAAAACAAGACCTTATATAAGCTGAAGGAGCTGGAGTACCTGGAGCGTATATTTGATAGGGTTGGTAATATATCTCTGTCTGCAAGCTCAGGTATACTAGAACAGCTGGGACAGATAATATCCACAGAAAAATAGAAATGCCGTAGGTGTTTGCCTACGACTTTTCTATCATGCTTAGCTGTTTTTGTATTCTATCTACAAACCTGACTTTAAAGTCTAAAGGACCTATCACTTTTATTGCCGGTCCGAAGGAAAGCAGCAGTATAAGCAGCTCCTGTTCCTCGTCGTCTGTATAGTATATCTTGATCTTACATTTTCCTGATGCCTCATCAAAGCTTGATATTCGCTCATAGTTTGATAAACCAATAAAAACTCTCTCAAAGCCGTTTCGAAGATTGTAAACCTCTATCTCTATAGGCTCTGCCTTTCTTTTTGCAGCAATATATGCCTCGAAATCAAGCTCAAAGGACTGCTCAAGTATAGTAATAGATAGAATTCTTGCGAGATTGATCTTAACATAGCTTTTACATTTCTCATTATAAATACTTACTCCACACAATCGGAATTTATCATCTCGAATCCCATACTCAAGCTTATAGGGGGCAAGCTTCATAGTTTTGCGCTCACCCCTTGAATTATTAAAGCAGATCCTCATTGCCTTGTTATTCTTTATGGAAAAAAGGATTCTCTTAAAATTGCTGATATACATATCATCTGTATAATCATCGCTATCTAAAGCTGTTTCTATAAATACAATATCATTTACACTAAAAAGAGGCTCAACATCAGACAAAGCTTCTCTAAGCTCATTAATCATTTGCTCATCAAAAAAAAGTCGTATCTTTTTGTCAGCCAGCATGCTTTTTACAAAGCCCTTCTGAAGCTTTGTAAGCGGCATAGCCGGCGGACCTTTAAGTACGGAGCTATAGCCTGACTTTGATTGTCTAAGCAGATTGTAGCCGCTACCATCATGGGAGATAACTTCTGGTGTGAAGTAAAGGCTGCTTTCGGAAAATCCATATTGTGCTACAAGGGAGCTAATCTCCTTTAGAGAAATCTCACTGTCCGCTGCCCTTTGAAGTATCCTTTCCAGCATAAAATAATATAATCCATATATTTCATTATAAATACTATTCATATCTACACCTACTATATTTTATTGTCCTTAGTCACTATATAAAGACATCATTACGCTAATATCTCGCTTAAACTGAGTAATAACATGATTCTCGCTGCCTTCAATACTGATTATCCTGCCTATAAATGTTCTAAGCCAAGGAATCATTTCCACTGTATCAGAGACTTCGATGCTGTACTGAAATAAATTTTCAGCTAGCTTAATTATTGAGCCATTTCTTCCCTCACGCCGTATTCTTTCCAGCACATACTGCTCGCTGGCTTCGTCTATCCTAAGGAGAACCTTTACATGCTGAAGTCTTTCGGATACGCGGACAGTGATAGCAAAGGAGCTGCTCATTCTTTGCTCATAGTCAGACAGGATACTATCATACTCGGGATCCACGTCTCCCAAAGAAACTTCCTTTATGTAGTCAATGCGCACTGTTGAAAACTTCTTTTTTCGTATACTATATACACCAATATATCTTCTGCCAGTCTTTGTGTTGCTTAGGAGCTTAAGGGGCAGGAATGCTGCCTGCACAGTGTTAGGGCTCTTACTGCTTATCATAGTAAGTATAACAGCCCTTTTACTGCATATAGCATTAAGTATTTGCAAAAGTATATCATCATCCAATATTTGAGAAAAGAATATCTGCCTATATATAAAGGGACCATCAAGGGTGTTGTTTATTGAGTGAGCAACAAAGCCTGCAGGTAATACATTTCTGTAATAAGCAAGGGCTTCGTCAAGACATTCTCTGGTTCTGGGAGACAGACCTTTAAAGGAATTTGGCATTAGCGAATAAAAAAGAGTTTTTCCGCTTTTCTCTGCCTTCAAAATGCCAAGCTCTGCATATTCCTTCAGCTTATTGCGAATTGTCATTGCATCAATAGGCTCGCTTTCAGCCGACTCATAAGCATAGTCGCTGCTGATTAGCTCTGCAATCTCTGTTACGCTTAGACTGCCGAGTCTGGATAGTATATCAAGGATAACAAAATGCAGATAACAATCATTCCTTGTAAAGGATTTAGTTTGTAGGGTTTTAAAAAGAGGATTTGCAGTCTTTGCTGTAGTGTTCGAGGATAT
>CALJSV010000103.1 GCA_937976095.1 uncultured Clostridia bacterium
ATCAAGATAATGACAAACACAATTCTTCTGGACATTTCTAAACCCCCTCAAAATTTAAAAAATTCAAAATATTTAAATCATCAATATAATTCTACTGCAAAATTGTGAAGGCTTTGTGAAAATAAATGGAAATAGCTGTGAAATTTTGTATAAAGAGCCATTTTTCCTCTCATCCAGATTAGTATGATATTCTTTGTCTTCATTTTCTTCTTCCTTGCCCATGTCAGGAGGTGTTAAGCAAGGCAAATCAGGCACTTCAAAGGGCATTTCTATATCAAAAACAATATATGTATCCTCTAAATAATAAGAGTTCATAATATCTCCTCCGTACATATTGTTCAGTCTTATGCATATTATATAGAACATACGATCGCTTGTCAATATGTCACTGTACAATTCGTTCACATAACTTTATTTATCCGAACATAGAGTTATAATTATGGAAAGAGGTGGTTTTCCTTGAACAGAATAAGAGCTTTGAGAAAAGAAAAAAACATAACACAAGCAGAACTGGGAAAGTTCTTGAAGGTTTCAGATAGATCAATTGGGTTCTATGAATTAGGAGAGCGGGACCCAGATACTGACACATTAAGAAGGCTGGCAGACTATTTTGACGTATCTATAGACTATCTTTTGGGGAGATCTGACATAAGAGATACTGCCGAAAGTATTATTTACAGCTTTTCTAAGGAAGCCATAGCTCAGGAAGTTGTTAGAGAAAGTGAAGCTGAACTCCCACAGGAAGCAAAGGAAGAAATCGAAAGGTTCAAGGACTATATAAGACACAAGTACAAAAAAGTATAGCTCAACTTTGTAAGTTGAAAAGTAATAAAAGATGCCAGAAGCAATTTTTAATAATATTGCATCTGGCATCTTCCTTTAGCTTATTTCTTCTCTAACTCGTCAGTAAGAGCAATTATCTCATCAATCATGCTTCCTATGTGCTCTATTGTATCTAGGAGCGGCTTATCTGTGGTTATATCTACTCCCGCCATTTTAGCCAGCTCCACAGGCGTTTTAGTTCCTCCTGCCTTCAGTACCTCTCTCCAGTCATCTATAGCAGGCTGACCTTCCTTCAGTATCCTCTTGCTTACCTCTGTAGCCACTGTAAGACCTGCACTGTA
Source organism: uncultured Clostridia bacterium (assembly GCA_937976095.1). Taxonomy (GTDB): domain Bacteria; phylum Bacillota; class Clostridia; order Lutisporales; family Lutisporaceae; genus CALGKJ01. The sequence goes on from CALJSV010000103.1 coordinate 1,125, forward strand.
GGTATAGGGGTATAAGCCCATATAGTAGTGAGGCTGTCTCATCCAGGTAAGCTCTGCACCATCTATAATATTTACTGCATCTCCCCAGAACCTCTCAAGAACGTCCTTCTTAATCTGGTTTAGCTGTGACGCTTGAACACTTCCGCCTTTGTCAATAATTTCATATACCTCTCTTTGATACGCTGCCTCCAAAAGGTGAGTTACAAAGTTATGATAATATGTGCGGCTTACTATTGCTGACAGCACCCATCTTCTGAATCTAGGATCGTTATTCGTTTTCATCAGGTAATTTGCCATAAGCATTTCATTCATAGTAGACGGCGCTTCTATAAAATACAGGGACGGCTCTGAGTCAAACAGGTTTTGGTTTTGATGAGCAAGATAGAAATGTCCCGCATGACCAAGCTCGTGAGCTAGGACAAATGCCTCCCTCATCCTTTCTGTCCAGGATATCAATATATAAGAGTGGTTTCCATATGGGCTTGCACAGAAGGCTCCTGTGGACTTACCCTTGTTTTGAACGAAGTCTATCCATCTTTCGGAGTATGCTCTCCTTACCATGTCCAGATAGTCTTCACCCAGTACAGCTAAGGCACCCTCAGTGTATTTCTTGGACTCCTCAACAGATATGTTAGGCTCATAGCCAGGGTCTACAGCAATCTTCAGGTCAGCGAAGGTCATCTCATCAAGCTTATGTATCCTTTGAAGAAGCTTAGCATACCTTCTCATATGAGGTGCAAGCTTTTCCATTATTACGTCTATCTGCCTGTTGTAAAGCTCTCTATCAACCTTTTGGGAGAATAGAAGACTGTCAATCACAGAATCAAAGCCCCTAAGGCTTGCCATGGTCTTTTCCTTTTGTATATGAGTTTGATATGCCGAAGCAACTGTGTTTTGGTATTCCTTGAGCTTTGCTGAGAAGGCCTCAAATGCAGCTCGTCTTATCCTGGTATCAGTTTCAAACTCCCATTCGTTTTCATAAAGTACGAAGCTAAGCGGGTATTCTTCTTCCTCAACCTTAAAGGTTCTAAAGTCCATATCTGCAAGCTTTGCAGTGTTATATATCTCATATGGGCTATCCATAGTTCCCGAAAGCGCAGAAAGCACTCTTTCAGCCTCAGGATGTAACGCATGTTTTTTAAATCTTTTTATCTCCTCAAGATAGCCTCTATTTTCTTTTGATTCCTCCATTGCCTGTACGATGATCTTTTCATCTGCTTCTATAATTTCACTTCTAACAAAGCTTATTCTGCTTTCCAGGTCAGACAGTATGTTCATAAGCTTCATATACCTGGTCTGGTTCTCTACGTTTGTTCTGTCAGTAGAAACCGAAAGTCCAGCATAGGAATTTACCAGATACATATTCTTCATGTAGCTTTGAAGCTTATTAAGGCACTCATTGATGACCTTTGCATTCTTAAGCTGTCCCTTGTAGCCTTCAAGCTCAGCCACCTTCTTTTGTACCTCAGCTACCGCAGCCTCATATTCAGCTTCTGTACTATACAGCGCGGTTAAATCCCAGGTTAATGACTGATCTACGTCCTTTCTTTCAGGAAACCCCTTCTTCATCCTAACTCCTCCTCAAAAAAAATGTAATATATGGATATTATTATATATTTTCTACATCTGATGCATAATTTCCTCTTTTTTATGCTGTATTTTACCACTGAACCAAATAAATGTAATTTTTCACATTTATTTCTTATTTTCGTCACATTTAGATGCTATAATAGCCCTATGATTATTTTAGAGGGGGTAAAGGGTATGAAATTCAAAAGGCTAATGCCAGCTATTGTAGTGATACTTATTTTGTTTTTATGTATTGGCGGAGTACTTAACTATATATCAACCAAGAATAACAAAGCTACTGCTGTATTTGATGTTGACAGTATTTCTTCAATGATAATTCAAGAGGATATGAGCGAGTACTTTGGAGAGCTTAAGGGCTGTTTTGTTCTATATGACAGAAATAAGCAAGAGTATAATATATATAATCAAGAAAAGGCTCAAGCCAGAATGCTTCCTGACAGTCCTTTAAATATAGCAGGACTGTCCTTGGGAGATGAGATAAACTCAACTGGTATATCTCCTATAGAGCAGGTTGAGCTATTAAGAAGCCTTTATGACGGTGAGCTTGATCCAGATAGACGAGAGGCTGTATTAGATGGTATATTCGCTGAAAAGGTGAATGAAGGAAGACTATCAGAGGTATCCTACAAAGACAAAGCAGGAAAGCTTATATATGCAGGCTTATATGAAAAGAGAGGAAATGCACTTATCTTCGCTGTAGCTATTGAAGGAAATAGCGACTTGGAAGCTCTTAAGCAAATTGCTAGCAAAGTCCTTGCTGATAAGGATAAAGCTGCAAGAAAAGCTCTATTGAATAGAGTACTATATGAAGTTCCTAATATGAAGGATGTTAACGTGGAAAAAGACTTAGTATACAAAGCACTTGATGCTGGAGAGCTCAAGTTTGATGTTTATCATTCTCTCAAGAAGGATAGTGATGGAAGGGGATATCCGCTTATACTGGTTCACGGACGGGCAGACTCAAATAGATTAAAGGATATGCCTTTGTATCAATCTTGGGGACGACTGGCAGCAGCTTCAGGCTACACAGCAATAATATTCAATTGGAGATCCTACGATCGAAAAACCTATAGAGCCCACGAAGAGGATATATATGATTTAATAAAATATGTACAGGAAAATGCAGATGTACTAAGTGTAAATAGTAACCATATGGCTGTTATAGGCTATTCTGCCGGTGCCGATTCTGCAGTAAATCAGGCAATTAAGTCAAACACTGGCTTTATCGATAGTATCATTGCTTATTATGGAACACCTGCCTCCACAATTTTAGAGATTGAAAATCCATCAGCGCTTCCACCTATTATGATGGTCGATGGAGCACAGGATGCTACCTTTCCTATAGCTAAAAATATTGAATTTGTGAAGGATGCTATGGATAAGGGCTATAATATTACTCATCTTATTCATTCAAAAGGTTTACATGCCTTTGATATGGTTAACGATACAGAAGAAACCTACGAGATCATCAAAAACACATTTAAGTTTGTTGAGGCTAGTAGAAGGGATAAATAACTAAAACAGGTTGACCTATAGAAAGGCCAACCTGTTTTTATTTAACAAATTCTTATTTCATTATTTTAGTGAAAATCTCTGCCAGCTCGGGATCAAATTGCGTTCCGGCATTTTTCTTTATTTCCTCCAAGGCCTCCGCAGTACTGACAGCTGCTTTATAGGGCCTTCCGTGCACCATAGCGTCATACGCATCTATAATCGCCATTAACCTAGCTACCAAAGGAATTGAAGTCTGTCTCAGTCCTCTTGGATATCCTTTTCCATCCCAACGTTCATGGTGCGCCAGTATAGCATCTGCAAACTGAGCATACTCAGGGTAAATTGATGCTATTCGGTAGCCTATTTCACTGTGCTTCTTTATCTGCTCCCATTCATTCTCATCCAAAGGACCAGGCTTTGACAGTATTGATGCAGGTATGGCTACTTTTCCAATGTCGTGAATAGTTACCAGCAGCTTAATATCCTCTAGCTTGCTATCCTCGATACCATATGCCTCTCCCAGCTTTTCACCTAGCTCTACCATCAGGTCTATGTTATGATCCCATTCTCCCTGCCTTGCCAGGAGAGAGTTAATAATGCTTCTTCTGTTCTTTTTACCTTCCTTAAGCTTATTTGTGTACATATTGGTTTCTGCTTGCTTAATAGCCTCTGAGATATTTTGAACTTCCTCAGTTTTCGAAGCACAGCCAAGTGCTACACTTATGGGTATAGCCTTAAAGTCGGAGTCTCCACACTCTGCCTGTATTCTTTCACATATGGTAGCAGCCTTTTCTTCAGTGGTATTAGTCAGTATAATAGCAAATTCATCCCCACCCCAACGAGAAACTATATCTTCGCTGCGGCAGGCTTTTTTTAGTGCTTTTGCCACTGCCTTTAAAAGCTCATCTCCTACAAGATGACCAAATGCGTCATTTGCAAGCTTTAAACCGTTTACATCAGCTACAATTATGCTTATTGGAAGCTGCCGTCCTGTATCCAGTCTTATTAGCTCCTTTTCAAAAAAAGCACGGTTGTAAAGTCCCGTAAGCTCATCATTAAAGCTCAGATAGCTAATCCTTTGCTCAGCTTGCTTTTTCTCACTTATATCTCTCACATTTGCAAGTATCACGTCTTCATGGTGCAGAGATATTCTCGTTAGATATACCTCTACATGAAATACACTTCCATCGTGAGGGCGTTTTGCCTTCCACTCAAAAAACCTGTTTTCCCCTTGGACTACGCTGTCCCATATTTCAGGCAAATCCTCTACTGGATTGTTTGTATCCGATAAGTCCCCTATTATGGTCATTATCCTGGATTCTTCCTCAGTTATGCCATACATTTCAAGCATTTTTTTGTTCACGTCAACTATATTTCCATGCAGATCGTGCACTATTACAGCATCATATACGCTATCAAGGATTACTCTTAAGTTGTTCTCTGATGCCACCAACACCTTGTCTATAACGCAGTTTGATCCTTTTTCAGAGATTATAGTCATATAGACTATATCGCCTTGCCCATTAAGCTCATGTCTAGTCGTCTCTGCCTCTACATACATTGTAATACCTGACTTAGGCGTTAACATAGTTTGTCCATCACAATAAGAAAGTTTAATAGCATCATAAAAAGCGCACGCTATAGATTCTTTTTGATTTATTCCTGCCAACTCCGCAGCTGTGAGGTTAATATGTAAAATAACATTTTGACTATCTGCCAAAACTGCACCGATGCTCATTTTGTCAAGCGACTGCAATACATTGATTAGACTTTCTAGAATCTTACTTCCAGAAGATATCATAAAAATCATCCCCTTAGTTTTTCATAAATACCTGCTATTGTTATATTACTATTTACTCACAATCCTCACTAATTTGCAAATATTTATTATCCAATAATAAATATAATAAAGACCTTCGATTTCTCAAAGGTCTTTATCCTCTACTATCTTCTGCTATCTTCTTCCGTCTCTGTCGCCACGGCCAAATTGAGACTTTTTAGCTCTTCTGCAATCCTGGCATCTTTGTGGTTCATTTTCAAAGCCCTTTTCCTTGTAGAAATCCTGCTCTCCCTCTGTAAATACAAAGGTTGCTCCACAGTCCTTACAGTTTAGATTCTTATCAGCCAATTTTGTCTACCTCCTATTATTTATTAGGGATCAATAACCTATAACTTTTCATCCTAACAAATAATTAGGCTTTGGTTGTATATCAAACCTTCACTTTTAGTTATATATTTGACCCTAATTCTTTTATGTGACTATTATTCTTATTTTTTAAGCTTTTTATACATCGTCCGATTTACTTTCCTTATACTTCCACATAGCAAACCTTATCATAGTATATGTTATCTCAGGACTCAGAGCTTCTTTTATTGGCTTTAGCCTTTCTGTCCCATAAGTTTCTATGGCTTTTTTGATTTCATTTTCAAACTTTTGAGGTACAAAGCATGTATAATCAAGCTCCATGCCTTTATCCAGACAGTCTATAAGATGGCCTTCAATTGTCACTTGAGAAAGACCACGTTCCTTGCATATCTCTTCTACTGATTTTCCGCTTGTATAAAGCTCATAGGTAATAAGCCGTGTATCTTTTTGAGGCTCGCTTACTTTTTTCTTTTCTTGCCTGACTTCCTGCTTTATAGCTTCATACTCAGGTGCTTCAATGTTGTTTTCAACTAAATAATTCTTTATTTTTTCAATAAATTTCTGTCCATAGCTCTCAAGCTTTGCTTTACCTACTCCTGATACCAGAAGCATTGTTTCATGGGTAGTGGGAAGCTTACGACACATATCGCTTAGAGTAGCATCTGAAAAAACAATAAACGGGGGAACCTTATGCTCATCCGCAATCTCTTTACGGAGGTCTCTAAGAATACTAAATAGCATTTGATTGACCTCTCGCTCTGGTTTTTGAGGTTTTTCCTTTTCCTTAACTATATGTCTTTTTATATAAAGCTCTTCCGCTCCCTTGAGAAGGCTGTATGACCTTGCATTCAGTGATAGAACCGGATACTTATCTCCCTTTACTGCTATATAGCCCTCTGCAAGCATATAGGCTATAAGCTCCTTTATAGTATCCTCAGAGTACTCCTTCATTAATCCATAGGTTGGAAGCTCGTTAAATCTGAACTCAAGTAGTTTTTTGTTTTTTGAGCCTCTAAGTACGTCTGTAACCATTCCACTTCCGAATCGCTCACCCATTCTCCTTATACAGGATAATATTTTCTGAGCTTCTGTAGTTATATTGGTGCTCTCAATAGTACTAAGGCAGTTTATACAGTTATCACATGACTCCCCAGATTCTTCTTCTCCAAAATAGCTTAATATGTATGACCTTAGGCAGCTGTCAGTATTGCAGTAGTCCACCATTTCCTGCAGCTTTTTATAGTCGTTTGACTTATCTGCATTTTCTCCCGCATTTTCTATAAGAAGCTTATTGGTCACCACATCAGCTGCACTATATAAAAGTACACATTCTGCCCTTTCTCCGTCACGACCGGCTCTACCAGCCTCCTGATAATAGTTTTCTATAGTTTTCGGCATATTGTAGTGCAGCACAAAGCGTGTATTGGATTTATCTATTCCCATCCCAAAGGCATTTGTAGCTACAATTATCTGTACTTTATCATTTAAAAATGCTTCCTGGCTGGCTGTCCTTTCCTCATCTGACAATCCTGCATGATAGCGTGCTGCCAATATGCCGTTTTTGCCAAGCCTTTCACACACCATTTCAACAGTCTTTCTAGTCGCACAGTATACTACACCCGGGCTATCAGTGTGCTTTTTTATATAATCCAGCAAAAACTCAAGCTTTTCTGATGGCTTTCTCACTTCAAGATAAAGGTTCTCCCTATCAAAGCCGGTTATAAGAACATAGGGCTCCTTAAGATTTAGCAGCTTCTCAATGTCCTCCTTTACCTTAGGAGTTGCAGTAGCGGTAAAGGCTGAAACAACCGGACGTTTAGGCAATTTGCCAATCATTTCTGCTATTCTTGTATAGCTAGGCCTAAAGTCATGTCCCCACTCAGAAACGCAGTGAGCTTCATCAACAACTATAAGTGGAATGCTAAGAGAGGCTGTAAGCTCATAAAAGCTATCCGTCTCCAGCCTCTCCGGAGCTATATAGATGAGCTTATATTCACCAAGCTTTGCAGCATCAACTATTTTCTTATATTCCAGTTGGCTAAGTGAGCTATTTATAAAAGCCGCCTTTATCCCCATTTCACATAGAGCATCAACCTGATCCTTCATAAGGGATATAAGTGGTGATATGACTATAGTAGTACCATCAAGTGTCAATGCAGGTATCTGAAAGCACAAAGACTTTCCTGCTCCTGTTGGCATTATGCCAAGTACATCCTGACCCTCTAGTATCTTATCAATAATCTGCTTTTGCCCGGTACGAAACGAGGAGTATCCGAAGTACTCCTTTAATATGTTTAAGGTTTTATCCATTTTTATGCCCCCCTAACGTTATAGCAGAACAAGTTATCTTAATAACACTGTAACTTATATTATATAGTAAAACTACTTACTAATAAACGCGTCTACCTAAAATAAGAAGCTCGCAATCAATACGAGCTTCTTATTTTAAACTATTTGGTTTGTTCACTTCTTGTAACGTTTTTTGGAGACATCGGATTAGTGTCATCCACAGCAAATACCTGTGTTGTCGCAGAAAGCACCAGGGCTACAACTAGGATTATTGATATAAGCTTCTTCTTCATCGTTTTATCTCCTTTCTCTTTTATATAGATATATATCACAAAGTAAGGACTTAAGCTCAATTACATAGCTATGCGCACTGTCAGAGGACTGTATAAGCTGAATCAGTTCTAGCTCAAGTCTGAGTATTATTGCTTCATTATTTGCGTTTATCGCATATTTAATAAGGATTTCGATGGCCTCAACAATATGCTTTCTATAGGTGAATACATCCTTGCACTTTGCCATAAGCTCCAGCAGTCTTTCAACTGCTTCCATGGGTTCATTTTGTTCAATCTTTATTTGAGTGTAGGTCTGAAAGAATATAAACTGCTTTTGAATATTAGTAGTACCAATATGCTCCAATGCCTTGTTGCAATATAGAAGCGCTCTGCTGCAATCCCCCATCTCTCTATATAGCTCTGCAATATTATTATTGATGATTGCTATGCTTGTCTCATCATCGGAGTCGAAGCATTCTAGTGATTGAAGATAGCAATTTAAGGATTTTTTTAGCGCTTTCTCTCTTTTATGAGTTATTCCAATATTCATTACAGCACTGCCCTTTTGGTAGCTGTTTTGATGGTAATTTAGAGCGAGTAAAAAGTTATTTCTAGCCTCTTCATATTTTTTTAGCTCAGTATATACGTTTCCAAGTCTATATAGATAATGAAACAAGACCTCCTTGTCCAAGGAGTTGTTACACCTCAAATAAGAAACCGCCTCTAAAACCTGCTTGGCTTGTATATATTCGTGTTCATAGTAGTAAATTAAACCTAAATCTGAGTTATACTCAAACAAAAGGTCTGTTGCACTTGTGTTCTCTATGATATCCAGAGATAGCTTAATAAACTCTATCGCCAGTCGTGCTCTATTATTATAGAAATGGTACATGCCAAGGTTTCTTAGCATTTTTGCAGTTTCTGTAGGCATATTATAGCGAGCGCATAAGCACTTTACCTTCTCTAGTGTCAAAACATCTTGATAGGACTTATAGCTCTGTATGTTTTTTGTAATATTAGCTACCCACTCTTCTATCTGTTTCTCGTAAGTCACAACTATATCTTTATAGCCCTTTTTTAAATATTTCTCGAGCTTTGTTTTAAATACTGCAGAGCCCACTTTAGTGCTATCCAAGTACTTCTTAAGAGAGTTTGGATATATACTAATAAGATCCGCAAAAGCATCTAAGCTTTCATAACAGCTCATAATCTCTTCCTTTATGTACCTTCCCGGAGCCTTAAGCTTTATATCAATTAAACTAAGCTTTTGCATATATCCACCTCTTGTTGCGACCTTATATTCCATATTGTAACACATATCGACATACTTGTCATTTATTATTACCTCTTATGCAGTTTTATTTTTGTTTTACATGATTAATCGTAATATACTATTCCTATTTCATCAATTTCAAATGATCTGTCTTAATTAATCAATGCTAAAACGTGCTGAAAGAGAGCTATTGCTAGACAAATAATAAAAAGACATAAGCTAGTTTTTTTAGTATGCTTATGTCTTTTATGTTGTTTACTCTTTTACAATTCTTTTTCGTACATATTTTGAATTGCTCAAAAAAACCATAGGTCCGTAAAACACTTTAAAGGAAATCAGATCTCCCAACTTATACTCTTTGGTGCAATCAGTAATATCAATTATCAAATGGTCGCTACTGGAGCCAACCATCTTTATGCAGGCATCCATGGGAATAAGCTTGTCATACATAGCAAAGTCTTGAGCACCCGCCGCCAACAGCGCCCTTTTTCTTATACCCTTATCTTCATATACAGGAGCATATCCGAAGGCGTCAACAAATAATTCGCCTATAGGGTGGCTCGGCTTTTCCTTAATCTCTATAATTTGTGCAGTAAATACAAAGCAGTCCTGGTGCGTGCCATCAATATTAATATTCCATAGCAGAGGAAGGTCCATATTGATAAGAATTCCTTCACCTATTCTGAGGTTGTTTATACCATTCGGCAGCTCTCCATTTATTAAAAGCGGTAATGAGGTTGTGGCTCCCCCTGATACTATTTCAAGCTTACGGTCTATAATCTTCTCAATCTCCTTTGCTGTATTTGCAAGCAGTGTTAAGTTTTTTATCGTTGGCTTGACTGACCCGTAGCACCCCAGATTTGAACCTACTCCTGCAAGCTCAATGCTTTTCATGCTGTTTTCTATATATATGGCTGCTTCTATCAGCTCTTTAGGATTTATGAAGCCTTCTCTTAGGTCTCCAAGATCAAGCATAAGTACAACCCTATGTCTTTTTCCCAGCTTGCTGCATGCTTTGTTTAAGGCTTTTATAGTGTCAAGCTCTGAGTTTAAGCTTATATCAACATACTTTACTACTTCTTCAACCTCCGATGACATGGGCAGTCTAAGAAGCATAGTCTCAAAGGTGGGATAGTGCTTCTTAACATCCATCAGCTGCTCTATTCTTGAGCTTGCGATATGCTTACAGCCTGCATTTACCATCTGCTCTGCTATCTTCAGGTTTCCTCCTGCCCCTTTTATTACACCCGACACAGTTATACCGTTCTTTTGGCAGATTTCATTAATGATTCTTGCGTTAGCCGATATTTTGTCAAGATTAATGTCAAGTACTGGATAGCTGTTCCTATACAAGGTATTCACCTCCATAAATTAATCCCGCCTGCAACATATATTTTTATATATATTAAAGCATAAGTATTTATTATTGTAAAACTTGGTAAATCATATTACACTAGCCTATTTCTTTATTACCGACACATGAAGCTCAGTAAGGTAATTCGCAGGGTTCTGCTCACACCATGGCCCCTTATGGTATATTGCCCTTGTTGGACCACTCATTTCGTAGCCGCTTCCGGACATCCAAACACCTAAGGCATGGTATGCTTAGAAAAATCACCTATTTTAAACATGGATGGTACCTCCCTGTACTGAACAATCATGATTGTAATTATATACTAAACCCTCCAACAGTGTCAGAGTCAAGTAGGATAAAAACTTTTTTTATAGATATGTGTGTAAAAAATGAAGGGAAATGAATATAGTATATAGAATATTCCATAACAAAAGGAGTGTCAAACTTGACACTACCAATATAGGTAAGGGGGATTTAATATGAGTTTTTTAAAGAATCTTCAAGAAAAGGCTGCTAGCACAGCGCAAGCAATAGGAAGTAAATCCCAGGAAGTAATAGAAGTAAGCAAGCTTAAGATGCAAATCAGTCAGCTTGAGGGCGAAATTAAAAAGCATAAGACAGAAATAGGCGAGCTTGTTTATGAAGCTTTTTCAAAGTCAATTCAGCTTGAGCCAGACCAAATCGACAAGCTTAATAACGAAATAGCTGCAAAATATGCACAAATAGAAGAGCTAAAGGAAAAGATCCAAAAGGTTCAAGGATAAAATTAATATACTTAGGCACAAACAAGGCTGAATATGGTTGTTGTCAACTATATTCAGCCTCTTGTTTTTTACAACGATAGTAGGTATTCCTCTATCTCCTGTGCTGTCTTCAGCTTCAAAACATCCTCTACTACCTTCTGCATTTCCTGCTTTGATATTTGATCGACTGTCTTTTTGGCCTCCAATAGGGCAGAAGTATTCATGCTGAACTCATCAAGTCCCATTCCCACGAAAAGTGGAATAAGTCTTACATCTCCTGCTGCTTCTCCGCACATGCCTACCTTTATTCCGTGCTGGTGACCGGTATCTATAATGTGTTTTATGAGGCGCAGCACAGAAGGGTTAAACTGGCTGTACAGGTAGGATATCCGTGGATTCATCCTATCGCAAGCCGTAGTATACTGTATAAGGTCATTAGTACCTATACTGAAGAAGTCAACCTCACTGGCTATTACATCCGCAATAATAGCTGCTGCAGGTGTCTCAATCATAACGCCTATCTCTATACCGTCATTGTATTCAATCCCCTCAGACTTTAGCTCAGCCTTAATCTCATCCATTATGGCCTTTGCTCTTCTTACTTCCTCAACTACTGATATCATCGGAAGCATTATTTGGATATTTCCGTACACACTTGCCCTTAGCAAGGCTCTCAACTGAACCTTCCATAGCTCCTGCTTTTCAAAGCAAAGTCTTATTCCTCTGCAGCCTAGGAAAGGATTTTCTTCTTTTTCCAATCCCAGATAAGGTATTTCTTTATCTCCGCCTATATCAAGAGTTCTTATTATGACGGTTTTTCCTGCCATTTTTTCTGCTGTTTGCTTGTATATTTGAAACTGCTCTTCCTCACTTGGTGCTGAGGTCTGTGTTGTATATAAGAATTCTGTCCTAAAAAGACCTATTCCCATTGCTCCATTGTCTATTAGTCCCGGCAGCTCTGCTATGCTTGCCATGTTGCCATATAGCTCTACCTCGACACCGTCCTTTGTGACTGATTCTTTGTCCTTGAAGCCCTCAAGCTCCTTTCTCTTTATCTCAAGAAGCTCCAGCTTTCTATTATAATTCTTAAGAGTATCGGAATCAGGGTTTATGAGTATTTTACCTTCCACTTCATCCAGAATGACCGTGTCACTATCATTGAGCTTTTCCAATAAACCAGCTACTCCAACGATAGCAGGTATTCCCATTGCCTTAGCCAGAATTGCCGTGTGCGAGGTTTTCGAGCCGGCTTCTGTGACTATCCCCAGCACCTTGTCCTTGCTTATATGAACCATCTCCCCCGGGAGTAAATCCTTTGCAGCAATTATACAAGGCTTATCAACCTCAGGCAGATCGTGCTTATCTGCTCCTGTCAGTATTCTTATTATTCTGGCTGCAACATCTCTTATATCGTGAGCTCTTTCTCTTATATATTCGTCACCAAGACTTTCAAGCAATGCTGCAAAATGCTCTGCCGCTTCATGAACTGCCCATTCTGCATTTTTCTTCTGGTTAAAAATCTGCGTCTTTATAAGCTCTGCCAGTTCCTGATCCTCTACAATCAGTATATGAGCCTCAAATATTTGGGCCTCTTTTTCTCCGATGCTTTGCTTTGACTGATTAAAAAGCTCCTCCAGCTGTTTTTTTGCTGAGTCTCTTGCTGTGTTGAACCTCTCCCATTCCTGCTCTACATCGGTTATACTTTTATTTTTATAGTCGCTTGTATGCTCCTGTTTTATGAGTACCGAACCAATGGCTATTCCCTTTGAAACCCCAGTCCCAAGTAAATGTTCCATTGCAACCTCCTATTTATCAAAACCTTCAAGTATTGCTTTTAAATCCTCAATGGCTGCTTCCTCGTCAGCTCCAGTTATCTGAATCTTCAATATGTCTCCCTTTACAGCGCCCATGCTCATTATGGAAAGAATGCTCTTTGGATTGAAGGCCTTTTCGTCATCATTCTTATGCACCTTAATATCTGACTTATACTTCATGGCTGCTTTTGAAAACTCACTGGCAGGTCTTGCATGCAGGCCTTCGTTATTGGTTATTTCAAATTTAATTTCTATCATCGTTTTCTCTCCTTACACTATATTGTGGCCATATTTTCCAAGAGATACTTCTCTGCCTCTGCCGACCATAAGCCATTGTGCTTCGCAATAAGCTCAGCAAGTCTTGCATAGTGCACATTGTCCCTGCCCTTTGCTTCAAAATCGTCAAGAGCAGTAAGCTCCATATCTAAGCAATTATAAATAAGCTTTTTGCCCCCTGGTATTTTAGGTAGGTGTAGGGTTGCATCAATCACGCTGTCTAATCCCCCTATATGAGTAACCATAACTGCAGGATTTATCAGTCCTTTTTCTGTCATTTTTAAGGACTCCAGCATATCATCCGTATTCCCTCCGCTGGTGCCTACTATGTGTGTGGAGGTGTAGTGTACATTGTAAAAATTCAAGCCCGCCGAAAACTTTGGATCAACAGGCCCCGCAAAGAAGTTGAGACAGCCGTCTCTGCCTAATATCCTATCAGCCTGCTCAACTACCTCCTTGACAGGTGCGTATACGTAGACATCATCAAAGCCTGTATTGTAAGTAAGGGATAGTAGGTATGAGGTTGGATCCTCAAGGTTCCTTGTATTAACAAACTTTATTTCTACTCCTGCTTCAGCTGCCACCTTTTTATTAAAAATAGCTTCAGCTCTCTTAAGCTTTTCTTCATCTATATCGGTTACCACTAGCAGGCTTGGCCTAATATCGTTGTGAATGGCATAATCAATAGCTCCCAGTCCCATAGCCCCTGCCCCTGCAAGGATTGCAAGCTTTCCACCTTTTTTTATACCCATCTGGTGCTCGTAACAGCCCGGTTTGGTATGATAGTTGGCATGATACGCTCCTATTATGCAGGACATGGGCTCTGACAATGAAGCATCAAAGTAGGACTCTCCATCGTAGTGCAGCAAGCATCCAAGCTCCATTACCTCCTGAGGTATAATAGTATAGGTAGCTGCTCCGCCAAAATAAGGATAGGAATATCCCGGAGAATATAAGCTTCCCTTGTAGTTCAGGGCAGGCTGTATAGCGAACTTCTCACCAGGCTTGAACTGATCCTTCCACTTATCTCCAACCTCTACAATTACTCCGGCAAATTCGTGGCCTACTATAATTGGGTTTTTGTCTATATCAGGCGGCACCCTCTTATGCTTAGTCCCTTGTATAGCCGCTTTGTAGGTTGACATGCAGATGCTGTCTGTTATTACCTTTACTAATATTTCATCCTGTTTTATTTCAGGTAAATCAAATTCTTCCAGCCTCATATCATTGGCTCCATATAATCTAACTGCTCTTGACCTCAACTTGATCCCTCCAATTACTCTCTACTCAGAAATGATACTTTTATTTGCTCCATTATGTTTTTGACATCTTCCATAGACGGTTGATTGCCATAGCTCATAACCGTTGCAGTACCGGCTGCCGATGCCAGCTTTATGGTCTCCTCGGGATTTAGCCTTGAGTGTATTCCATAGCTTAGTGCAGCTACCATGGCATCACCTGCACCAACTGTACTTTTTACAGTTGTCTTTATGCCTTCTACTATAGCAACCCAGCTATTAGTTACAAATACTGATCCCTTCTCCCCACAGGATACCACCGCTATTTCAGTTCCCTTGTTCAGCAGCTTTTTTGCCAGATCTATAACGTCGTCAGTACTATATGTCTTTACTCCATACAACCTTTCCAGTTCATGAATATTTGGCTTTACCAAGTATGGCCCTGCTTCTATACCTTGCTTTAAAAGCTCTCCATCAGCATCTAAGACGCATCTTACTCCTTGTGCCTTCGCTGCCTCGATCCAAGCTCTGTAAATGCCTTTGTCAACTCCTTCAGGAGCGCTGCCCGTAAGTACAATAATATCATCCTTACCTAAGCACTCAAAAAGCTTATGACTGAGCTTTTGGATGTCCTCCTCGATAACAGCAGGCCCTGGCTCATTTATATCTGTCACAAGGTTATTAACAGGATCAGATATTTTTACGTTGGTTCTAGTTTCCCCCTGAACATATACAAATTCATGTCTGATACCTAAATCTCCAAGGCTTTTCTCAATAAAGCTGCCGCTTTGTCCCGCGAGTATTCCGAAGGCCTTTGTTTGCCCCCCTAGTCTTTTAATTGTCTTAGATACATTTATTCCCTTTCCGCCTGCCTCTATAAGCATGCGTGAAACACGGTTAACACTGCCTGCCTTAAAATCATTTATAATGACCACCTTATCTACCGCAGGGTTTAGTGTTACAGTTATTATCATAGCTTCACCCCGTACTTTTATTTTGAAGTAAATATTTCATATATCATTTGAGCATCCTGTGTAGCTACAAGCCTTTCTGCTTCCTCGTCCTCTTCAATTGCCGTAGCAATGTTTGACAGTATGCTTATATGCTCATTGCCTACTCCCGCAATGCCTATTACCAAGTAAGCCAGCTCTCCGTTAAAGTTTACTCCTTCCGGATACTGAAGTACAACCATTCCTGACTTTTTGATTCGCTCCTTTGCTTTACCAACGCCATGAGGTATGGCAACTCCTTTGCCAATATATGAGGTCAGCTGTCTCTCTCTTTCCAGCATGGCATCTATATATTCATAATCCACATAACCGTTTTTATAAAGTAGCTCTCCAGCCTGCCTTATTGCAGCTTCGCAGTCTACGCTTTTTTGCCCCACTAAGACATTTTCTTTCCTAAGGATAGTATTTTCTTCTTCAAGTACAGGCTCTTCACTTGAAGCCTTGCCGCCTCCAAGTCTTCCAAGCAATGGCTCATATTGTGTTTCATCCATAAAATCCTTTATAGAGATATGCTCTGCTTCGGGTCTTCTCGTCTTCGCTCTTGCTGTCAGGTTTTCATGGGTTATTACTACGTCTGCGTCTGCAGGTATATCTTCTATTGCTGCATTTACTACTGTTATATCAAGTCCTGCCTTTTTCAGCTTGTTCTTCAGCATGCTTGCTCCCATTGCACTGGAGCCCATGCCTGCATCACATGCAAACACTATCTTCTTAATATTCTTCTTTGCTACTGTCCCCTTTAGCTCCTGTACCTTTTCCTTT
>CALJSV010000104.1 GCA_937976095.1 uncultured Clostridia bacterium
TTTCATTATAACCTTATTATAGCCATATAAATAATATAAAGTAAATAAAATATAATCAAAGGGAGGCAATAATTATGCCAAAAGTAACAATGGCAGATATCTACAGACATACAGCAGCTAAACAAACCATAGACAAATATGTAACACTGGAGCAAAAAGCTGAATTAGAGGTGAGGTTATATAAGATATTGCAAGACAAGCTATTAAAAGTTGAAGCTAAGGAGTTAGTGCAGCCAGAGGAAGTAGAACTACTAGTGGGAATATCAAGTTTACTGGTAAAATCTGAGGTATCCTTCAAAGTAGAGAGTCTTAATCACAGTATAAATGTAGCAAGAGCGGAGTTAGAGAGGCTAGAGCACACAACAGCAGAGTAACCTACACAGGGAGACACCAGTCTCCCTTCACATTTTTATAAGGAGTTGATATAATGGATATGCTGGGCACAGACATATACTTTGAAGACATCTTTGATAGACCAGACTTTACATACGATAGCGAGGAACACATATTGAATTACACAGGTAAGCTAACTACCTAGATTTTGTACAAACAAAATGATGATAAATGGTTAAGTTAGGAAACTCAACTGGACATACTCGGGCTCAGATAGTGCCTCAATCAGCAATTTTGCTAGATTTGAGAGCGGTTCTACCGTTACTTGTATACCTTTTGAGGTTCTTTCCACAAAACCTTTTATCCTTGAGCATTTTTGTACTAATGTTTTTACTCCTACATTTTGAAGCTTTGTTCCTTGCAGTTTGAATAACCTAAACCAAGATATAAGGTTATGTGTCATGAAAACGAGCCATAAAAAGCCATATATCCCATAAAAGCTGCTTGTTCTAAGACTTTTGATGGCATATACATTCTTAGAAGTCTTAAAGAAGGCTTCAATGGTCTGTCGTCCATTGTAAAAATGGAAGGCTTCTACTGCTGACATACTCTCCTTAAGGATGTTTGTGTGAAGCATGGTATAGGTTAACTCGCCCTTGCTTCCTAATATCTGTACCAATATTGTACGTAGCCCATTTTCTGTAGTTGGAAGTTCATAGACCCAGGCTGCATTATCAGCTTTCTCGTAGGATTCGAAGGATACTTCATTTGCAATGGTTTTTGCTTTCCTTGATGAATATCCTTTTACAATAAATCTCAATCCTTTGACAGACATTAGTTTATTGATATTTTCAAATGCTCCGTATCCACTGTCTGCACGTAGAATAACTCTTTGATCTTTAAGCTCTTCAGAAAGTTTATGGGATATGGAAGAAACTAAGCTGTCCAAACGATTCTGACAGTGAACATTGCCTGGATCAAGATAAAAGTCCAATACCTCAGAATGCTCCCCGACAAAGGCTGCAGATATTTGATAACCAGTTTTGCCTCTTTTGTGAGGGAAATATCCCTTTTCTGCAAATTCATAAGTCTTTGTGCTGGCTATCAAGCCAGACTGGTCGATATCCACTACAATATCCGTGTTGGATGAGAGTGAATGACTGTGCTCCAAGAAAAGCTTGTGATGTATATCCTGCAGCTGCTCCACACTGGTTTGATCCATACGATTTAAAACCAGGTTAATCTGAGACTGATCTGGAAAGTGATCCATATCCAGCATATTGGCAGCTAAGGATTCAGGACCTAATACAGGATTTATATCTTTGGTGGACTCACAGCCCATTATGACAGAAGCCATGATGGTGGCCAATTTCTGGAAGACTGAGTATTCCTTTTTCTTCATTTTAAGCTTAAAAGCTTGGAATGGCTTGAAAAAATCGATATCCTTTGCAAATTGAATTAAAGAAACTAACCAAGTGGAAGTAGTCTCCACCTTGCAATCGCTGTTTGAAATTGTTATTCTATTCATGGGTAATACCGCCTTTCAAATAGTGTGTTTTGATTGACTATTCTATTCTGAAAAACGTTGGTATTACCCTCTTTGTATTTATTGGGTTAAGTACCAAAGATTATTTATCCAATTTTTATGTGTTTGTTTGTACAAAACTTAGGTAACTAAAATAAATGGGTATATGATAATTGAAAAGTCTATAGCTAAAGATGTTATGAACGCACAGGCAAGAGGAGAGAGGTATACTTTATCTAAAGGGGTTGGACTTTTGGGGGTTGGGATATATGTATACGAAGGGAACTATCCACTATTACTTAATAACCTAAAGTTAAACAAAGGCAATATGTATCAAGACCCTGTGATATTAGGTATAGAGGTTGAATTAAGGAATTGCTTAGACTTATTAGAGGTAGATAATTGCAACAGATTAGGCAAAGCATTTAAAAGTATTAAAGATAAGAAAGGTATACGAACTGAAGAAGTGATAAACAAAGCAGCAGTCAACTATGATACAGTAAGAGGTTTACAAGTAGGTGAAGAGCTAATAAAGGGTAGCGGTTTACATAAAAGTATAATCAAAGTATGTATAAGGAATAGTGAATGTATATCTAAATTCTTTATACCTGAACACTCATAACACAGGGAGACCACAGAGTCTCCCTTCACTTTTTATAAGGAGGAATACAATGAGCAAGCTATCCAAAGCCATACAACGCTTAGAGGAAGAGTTAGCCGACATTTCAATACCTTGGGGTACTGATTTAAGATATGATTCAAATGGGGATTTAATAGCCGACAGCACACCATTTCCCAGTAAACATATTGATGTAAACCCAGACCTCGAATATACTATAGATATAGAGACCCAAGCAATAATGCGCTTGCTATCTAAAGTCTGTTCTTGCATATCATCAAACTCCATAATGAAAAACTAGTTTAATAAATCTAATGCAGATTACTCAAAGCTACTCTATCTGGGTAGCTTTCTATTATGCTCATAAATATGCTTTCCTTTGATATATAAGTAGCCAGTAAATGATTGGTAAATATGTTTACAGGAGGAGATGCAAATGTTTGAGCTGCTTCCACATGTGTATGCAGAGAAAGCTTGTGACGGTCGCTACAGGGTTTTTACTGAGAATGATAGCGTAGTAGTGTTCGTTCACACACAATCTATTCCAGACAAAAAAAAGATAGCCAGCGTTATAAGAAAGATTGCAGCCTTGATTGGCGAGTATCATGAGAAGGTTTATGGATCTCATGAAGAAGAGGGAGGAGCTTATGAAAAGTAGTAAATATATGGATGTTATACAAACAACAAACCCATTAGTAGCAGCAATCGTTGATAAGTCAAGTGGTATACACATAGCTGAGTTTCGTTTATCGCAATATGCAACCATAATGCAGAATACAGAACTTGCATGTGACATCATGGAGGCTTATGAAAACGGCGGG
>CALJSV010000105.1 GCA_937976095.1 uncultured Clostridia bacterium
GGATACTCCTAAGGATGTATTTAATGTGCATATAAAGGGGTCAAGGCATATAGGACTTACTGATTTGTCGCTCTCAAGTCCCTACATTACCCGTATGCTGGATGGGCAAAAGTCCTCTCTGACTGTGGAAGAGTGTCTCAAAACTATAAATAAGCTCACACTTGATTTCTTTAATTGCTATCTAAAGGGAGAAGGCAGGTTTTCGACGGAAGAAACAGACTGATTACAGCAGAAAAGGAGGTGCCGCTTTGAGAGAGATATTTCTTTCCAGTATACGCGATGAGGCTTCAGAAGTGTTTGAGCTTGCAAGACAGTTTAAATTCTATCCGGAGTCGATGAGAATATAGATATACACATTGAAAATGTTTGTGAGGATGATTTTGAACTAATAAAGGACCTCATAAATGCTGTGGCGCATCCGAGGTTTTCGGCTTGTCTGGATGTAGGACATGCGTATATTAATTCTTCGAGACCTTTGGAGGAGTGTATAAAGGGTCTGAATAAGAATATTGGATATGTGCGCCTGCATAATAATTATGGAACACAGGGCAGTCACAGCGGCTTGCTCACTGGGAGCATAGATATGAGTAGTGTATTGGAGCTTCTAAAAGAATATGCCCCAGCTGCGAAGTGGTCTCTGGAAACGAAGCTGGAGGAGATCGAGAAGTCGGTGCTGTGGTTAGATGAAAGCGGTTACTTGAGATAATTGCCAATATTGCGCTGTAAATGGTAAAATTTATATAAGCCTTATCAATATTTGGGGGTTATGCTTATGAGGGTAGTTCTTAACCTATTATAGTGATAACAAAAAAGTATATTATGGAGGGTTTATGGATTCTGCTTTTAAATTAAGAAATTTCCTTTGTAAAGCCAAGGATAAGAATAAGGACAACGTGGATTTTAGCTATACCTCTTTAACTGAGCTTGACGTATTGCTTAATGACATGCTGGCTGAACATAAATTTTATGAAGCGGCAGGAGTGCTTGAGGCTCTATCAAATATTGACAAGACTTTTGTTGCTATGCTGGGGAAAAAGGAATATATGCTGGATTATATTATTTCAAGCACCATGCTGCTCAGCTGTGTCCTTTACTGGAAGTCAATGCAATATGATTATGCATGCACTCTGGCAACGCTTAGCATTCAATATCTAAAAAGCAAAGAATATAATATATGCAATAAAGACAACCCCATAGTAAACGCACTGTTTTGGGAGCTTATGGCAGATACATATTGCTTTATAAATACTATCATTGCAAATCAGTATTATTGCAAAGCGCTAAAGCTATATGAGCAGCTTGATAGAACCACTCAATGGGGGGAAACCTGTGACTGGTACTGGGGATTTGTAAGCACACGGTTTGAAAGAGTTATTAAGGCTTGCTTTGGACTGGAAATAAGCTTCTCTGAGCTTGGTCAGGAACGTGCAGTGGAGAAGCGGGACTTGTTTACTGATATTATAGAGGTACTTGACTAGTATTTATATTTAGAAGCAGAAAGTTAAATTGTACAATCTCATTTCAGAAGGCATTTGAATAAAATAAATAAGACTATTTTATTCTGTAAAATTTGAAATGGGGGATATCATGTTATCAGATCGTGATTATATCAGGTATTCACTTGAGCTAAATCTGTTTTTTTTGAGGATTTCCAAAGAACACGCTATCTTCGCAGCAGCCTCTTTGCCTCCAAGGGACTTGAATATTTCTTATCAGCTGCTGGCTATGAAAAACAGTTTTGAAGAGCTACTAAATGAAGCAGTAGAGCTTTCTAATGGAAACATAAGTCCTGAGGTACTGGCATCTAATGAGCTGGTTACAGAAATGACGCTGGCTTCTGAGCTTCAGACACAGTTTTTGACCGGACTTCCCATAAATACTAACATAACAAATAAGCAGCTAATGCTTAGACCGGGGAAAATAGGAAAAGATGACCGCAGGCTTCTTGATGCTGTCAAGTCCATCAACACCAGAGCTCTGGCACTTATAAAGTCTACCATTGCGTTTCTAAAGAAGCTGCAGGAAAACGTTAAGACCTGTCGAGCTTTCAGCTTTACTTACCCAACTATGCTTGAGCATGTTATTGAAGAATCCGAATACTATGAAAAGCTTTTAAGAAAGCTTGAAAACAAGGATACAATCGATAGCATAAGAGAAATGATAGAGGCTGAACTGGTTTGGAATGAAATAATGTATGAGCATACAACCTTTATAAGAGGCTACTTGGATCCATCGGAAAAGGCTTTGTTTGAGACTACTGACAAGTTTGCAAAAGGCTTTGAAAAGCTCTTGAATAAGACAGAGCAGCTTCCAAAGAGACCTGAGCTGCTGCCGGAAGTGACAAAAGAAAGCTACGAAAATGTGAAAAAGCTGCGTGCCTTTAAATATCAGAGTACGGCAGGAATACTCCAGTGTAAAATTAAGTCAGTTATTCTGCCTTTGCTAAGCGACCATGTAACTAGAGAGGCAAATCATTATCTCAGGTTGCTAAAAAGCTTTTCTGCTCACAAGTAAAAGGAAAAAGCATAAGTGATAGCTTGGCTCCACTTATGCTTTGTTTGTTTTTTTGCAGCTTTTTCTTACAACCAGCTCACTGGGTATCAATACCTTTTTCGGAATAACCCTATCCTTGTTGATCCTCTCTTGCAGAAGTTCGATAGCAGTTACTGCCATAAAGCTCAGGTGCACTCTTACTGTAGTAAGTGGAGGTATCAGATACTTTGAGGTAGCCAGGTCGTTAAAGCCTATTATACTTATTTCATTGGGGACATTGAGCTTAACCTCATGGAGTGCTCTAAGGGCACCTGTTGCCATGGTGTCATTTGCAATAAAAAAAGCAGTAGGAAGCTTGCCTGTTTTTATTGCTTGGTGTATAAGGCTATAGCCCTCATCATATGAAATCCTGCTTCCTATATACATATAATCTGGATTGTATAATCCATGTCTCTCCATAAATTCTACAAAAACCTTTTTGCGGTCATCCACTGTAATTTCCTTGTAATCGCCTACTACAGTACCGCCTATAAACCCTATTTCGGTATGTCCAAGCTCTAATAAGTGCCCCAAGGCTTCTGTAACTCCGAGCCTAAGATTTATAGTAACCGAATCGTACCTCTTTTCGTGAGGCGAAGAGTCAACAAAAACTATGTTTGCAGAGTATGAGCTTAGGTCTTCTATTTCCTCATCTGAGAATTTGCCGATTGCGATTATTCCATCTATGCTGGGAAGCTTCATGGCATTGTATTTACCGTTTAGCTTAGTAATCTTAAACATATCAATACTAGCGACAGAGCATTCCTTCTCTATGGCCGTCATAAGGTAAAGGTAGTATGGATCATCCAAAAGCTCTACCTCTGTGTACCAATCAACGACTCCAAAGCTAAGGCGTTTGCTGTCGCCAATATTCCCTTTTCTCTCGCGTACAGTTTTATAGTCAAGCTCCTCGGCTATTTCAAAGATACGCATTTTTGTTTCCGCTGAAACAGAAAGCGTAGTATCGTGATTTAGAACCCGTGATACAGTAGCCGGTGATACCCCTGCTCTGCTTGCGATTTCTTTTATCGTAGCCATAGCACATTCCTTTCGATAGTAAATTATTTCTATATTAAGAGTATACAGCAAATGTTCCATTTGCAAAATAGAAATTTGATAAGTATCAATTAAATATTAGTTAATGGTTCTTTTTTGGACATAATCTAAATAAATTTTACTAAATGGTTACTAGTGCCTAGCATATTAGTATTCTCTAGATTGCCAATGGGTTGGATACGGAAATGAAAGGTGGATAGAACTTATTAGTATTCCCTTTGCAAGATAAATTTAGTAAAAAATTATAAAAAATTTAGTAAAATTTGTTGACAATGATGCGAATTTTACCTAATATTTAATTAGAGGATGGAAATCTGATATGGGATGTATCAGAAAACATAATTATAAGGGGGAAGTAAATTGAAAAGAGTATTATCTTTATTGCTGGTAGTAGTTATGCTGCTGTCAATGGCTGCATGTAGCAAGGAGGCAGAAAAGCCTGCTACAACACCTGATGCACCTGCAGTTGCAGGAAACTCAGGAAAAGTAACTATCTGGGCATGGGACCCTAACTTCAACATTGCTATCATGAACGAGGCAAAGGCAAGATACCAAAAGGATAATCCAAATGTAGAAGTTGAAATAGTTGATATAGCTAAGGGTGATCTGGAGCAGAAGCTTCACACTAACCTAGCTTCAGGAGTTACTGCAGGTCTTCCGGATATAGTTCTTATAGAAGACTATAACGCACAAAAATACCTGCAATCCTATCCAGGATCATTTGCTGATCTTTCTGGTAAGGTTAAGCACAGTGACTTTGTAAACTATAAGGTTGGATTAATGACAATTGACGGGAAGGTTTATGGCGTACCATTTGATACAGGGGCAAGCGGCTTCTACTACAGAAGCGACTACCTTGAGCAAGCAGGCTATAAGCATGAGGACCTTGTAAACATTACTTGGAACCAATTCATCGAGATAGGCAAGAAGGTTAAGGAAAAGACTGGTAAGAAGATGTTTGGCTTTGGACTTGATGACGGTGGACTCATGAGAGTTATGCTTCAGTCAACAAACCAATGGTACTTCGATAAGCAAGGCAACATAAACATGGCTAATAACGAAGCGCTAAAGGCTGCTGTTAAGGCATACAAGGATATAGTAGCTTCAGATATAATCAAGCCAACAAGCGGCTGGAACGAATGGGTAGCAGCATTTAACAGCGGAGATACAGCTGCAGTAGTAACAGGCGTTTGGATTACAGGATCAATAAAGGCAGAAGCTAGCCAATCAGGTAAGTGGAAGGTAGCTCCTACTCCTCGCTTGGACGTTGCTGGAGCAGTAAATGCTTCAAACCTTGGCGGATCAAGCTGGTATGTACTAGAGAGCTCAAAGAACAAGGACGTAGCTGTAGACTTCTTAAACAAGGTTTATGCAGGAGACAATGATTTCTATCAAAAGATTCTTATAGACAGAGGTGCTGTTGGTTCATATATGCCTGCTCAAGGCGGAGCATCCTATGCAGCTGATGATGCATTCTTTGGAGGACAAAAGGTTTATACAGACTTCTCAGAATGGATGAAGAAGATACCTTCAATCAACTATGGTCTATATACTTACGAAGCAGACTCTGCTATATTCAGTGTAATGCCTGATGTATACTCAGGAGCACTATCAGTAGAAGATGCTCTTAAGAAAGCTGAAGACCAGTTGAAGAATCAAATAGGCAAATAATAAATAGTTGCATGCTTCCTAGCATGCTCAAATCAAGAGGAATAATACTTGAAAGTGGTCTTGTATTATTCCTCTTTTTAAAAGAAGAGGTGAGGTTAGGAATGGAAAGAGCTTCCAAAAAGTCATTTATTAAAATCCAAAACAGGTATGGCTGGTTTTTCGTATCCTTTGCATTGGTCTTATTAGGCATATTTCTTATATATCCGATACTAAATTCGCTTTATCTTTCTACAACATCTACCAAAGGCATAGTTCAGAAGTCTGTGGGACTAACCAACTATGTAAAGCTCTTTAAGGATCAGATGTTTCTGACTGCTCTAAAGAATACCTTTATTTTTTTCATAATACAGGTACCCATAATGCTTTTGCTGGCATTAGCTCTGGCATCCATATTAAATGATAAATCCATAAAGCTAAGAGGGGTTTTTAGAACGGCAATTTTTCTTCCGGCAGTAACGTCACTTGTTGCATATACAGTGCTTTTTAAAATGATGTTCAGTTTGGATGGATTCATAAATACAATTCTTATGAACCTGCATATTATTAAAGATCCTATACCCTGGCTAATGCATCCGTTTTGGGCTAGGGTAACGGTAATTATTGCGATGACATGGAGATGGACCGGCTATAATATGGTTTTTTACTTATCTGGGCTGCAAAACATTCCTGATGAGATATATGAAGCAGCTGAAATAGATGGAGCCAGCAAGCTGCAGCAGTTTTTCCACATAACTCTGCCAATGCTAAAGCCGATTATAGTGTTTACCTCAATAATGTCAACAATAGGTACACTTCAGCTGTTTGATGAGCCAATGAACCTTTCCCAGGGAGGGGTTACAGGCTCTACAACCGGACCGGGCAATTCGCTTCTGACCATGTCGGTTTATATTTATAACCTATGCTTTAAATTCATGCCTAACTTCGGTTATGCTGCTACTGTTTCTTATGTGGTAGTATTTATTGTAGCGACGCTGTCTATTATTCAGTTTAGATTGGCAGGTGAAAGGAAATGAAGACAAAAAAGATAATAACAAGAGCATTTGTTTATGCATTTCTGATAGCTGCATTTGTAGTATCCGTTTTCCCGTTTTACTGGATGCTTGCTGGAATGACCAATAATGCAATAGATGTAATAAAGGGAAAGATGACCTTTGGTGGTCAGATGATAAACAATCTGAAGGTGCTTATAACATCACATAACCTTACAGGAGTATTGGCGAATTCCTTTAAGGTGTCAATAGCTACAGTGATTGGAACACTTTTGGTGTCATCCATGGCTGCCTATGGCTTTGAGGTATATGAATCAAAGGGTAGAAATAGATCTTATGCTATTATACTTCTATCTATGATGGTGCCCTTTGCGGCGCTTATGATACCTCTTTTTAGGCTTATAGTTCGCTTTGGTCTTCTGGATAATCACTTAGCTCTAATTGTTACATCACTAGCCTCAGTGTTTTTGATATTCTTTTTCAGGCAAAGCTTTAAATCCTTCCCAAGGGAAATAATACAAGCTGCCAGAGTTGATGGAGCAGGAGAGATTAGGATTTTCTTCTCCATAGTTGTGCCATCGATGAAATCCACCTATGCAGCAGCAGCCATATATGCATTTATGACAAGCTGGAATGCATATTTGTGGCCGCTAATAATTCTTCAGACAGACAAGCAAAAGACTATAACACTTTTGATTTCATCAATGTCATCGGCGTATTTCCCAGAATACGGAGTTATAATGGCTGCGATAGTTGTTGCAACGCTGCCAATAATAATACTATTCTTTGCGCTTCAAAGCTATTTCGTGCAAGGTATGACCGGCTCGGTAAAGCAATAATGGAGGTAAAGGTTGAAAGAAATTATAATAAATCAAAAAGGAGGTACCGAGCCCATGCAATTTCTATCATATGGTTTTGTGCAAATTGATGGGCATGGGCATGATTATGAGAAGTATTTTAGCTATTAATAATGATTGGTACTACAAATCGCAGTATGAGCAGGACATGGAGACATCTTTGGAGCTTGGCGGCTTTGAAAGGGTTAATTTGCCTCATGCAAATGTGGAGCTTCCTTATAACTACTTTGATGAGAAGGCTTTTCAGATAGTCTCCTGCTATAAATATCCTCTTTCCCTGCCTAAGGACTGCAGGGGAAAGGTAGTATACATGCACTTTGAGGGTGTTATGACTCATGCCTCGGTATATCTGAATGGCTCCTATGCAGGTGAGCATAAGGGCGGCTATACTCCCTTTGATATAAGGCTGGATGAGCTTTATAACTGGGAGCTTGAGACAAACCTCATAACGGTAGTTGTAGACTCCACCGAAAGAAGTGATATACCTCCATTTGGAGGTCAGATAGACTATCTTACCTATGGTGGTATTTACCGTGAGGTAAGTATTGGTATATATGACAAGGTATTTATAAGGAATGTTAAGATAGAAACTAAAAATATACTGAAAAAGAGCAAGGCTTTAGCAATAAAGCTGTTTGTTGAAAATCTCGGCAACCTGCAAGGCAAGGCAAATGTCGAAGTGCTTTTGTCTGAAAGGAACGGGATAGAAGTACACAGAAACAGCTTTTTGGTAGACTTGGATGAAGGTGTGGATGAGTGCCAAATAATGCTGGAGGATCTGCAGGGTATAAAGCTGTGGGATATAGATGAGCCAAATCTGTATGAGCTGAAGCTTAGCCTAAGTATAGCTGATGTGAAGGATGAATATAGCTGTACTTTTGGCTTCCGTGAGGCTTGCTTTACTCCTGAAGGCTTTTATCTTAATAACAAAAAAATAAAGCTCAGGGGACTGAACAGGCATCAGGCTTATCCCTATGTAGGATATGCAATGCCAAAGAGAGTGCAGGAGAAGGATGCGGATATTCTCAAAAACGAGCTGCATCTGAACCTGGTACGTACATCTCACTACCCGCAGTCCAAGCATTTTCTCAATAGATGCGATGAGCTGGGACTTCTAGTATTTGAAGAAATTCCAGGCTGGCAGCATATAGGCAATACAGAGTGGAAGGAAGTAGCAAAGCAAAACGTAAAAGAGATGATCGAAAGAGACTGGAACCATCCTTCCATAATACTATGGGGAGTGCGTATCAACGAATCTCCGGATGACGATGAGTTTTATGAGGAGACAAATAAGGTAGCTCGAGAGCTTGATAGTACCAGGCAGACAGGTGGAGTAAGGTGCATACCTAACAGCAGACTTTTTGAGGATGTATACACCTTCAATGATTTTGTTCATGATGGCGTGCAGCCTCCTCTAAGAAGCCAGCGTGAGGTTACGGGCCTCGACAGAGATGTGCCTTATATGGTCACAGAATGCAACGGACATATGTATCCTACCAAGCGCTTTGACCAGGAGGAGCGCCAAATGGAGCACTCGCTGCGCCACCTGAGGGTGCTTGATGCGGCCTACAAAAATGAAAATATATCAGGACTCATTGGCTGGTGTGCCTTTGATTACAATACCCATAAGGACTTTGGCTCTGGAGACCGCATATGCTACCACGGAGTAATGGATATGTTCCGAATAAGCAAGTTTGCAGCCTATGCCTATAGCTCACAGGTTGCGCCAGAGGTTGAGGCTGTACTGGAGCCTGTCACCTACTGGGCAAGAGGGGAGAGAAGCATAGGTGGCATAATTCCGCTTGTAGTATTCACAAACTGTGATTACATAGAATTCCAATACGGAGAAAACGAACCAAAGAGGATTTATCCAAGCTCAGAATGCTATGAAGGAATACCATATCCGCCTGCAATAATTGACTTCTCGGTAATAAAGCCCGAGGAGGCCGGCTCTTGGGGAATGATCTGGAAGGATGCTGTAATAAGAGGCTATTTTAGAGATAAGCTGATTGTGGTAAAGACCCTTAGTGAAGCACCGATTCCGTCAGATATGCTGGTTGAAGCGGATGACAGCCTGCTAAGCTCAGCACAAAAGGATGCAACAAGAGTAGTAGTAAAGCTGGTAGATCAATACAAAAACCTTTTGCCATTTATTGATGAGATAGTAAAAGTAAGCATCAGCGGACCTGTTAAGCTTCAAGGTCCAAGTGAGCTTGTGGTTAAGGGTGGAGCTATTGGCTTTTGGGTAGAAACTCTGAATATACAAGGTGAGGCAGAAATAACAGTGGAATCTAGGATCTTAGGACAAAAAAGCATTAGGCTGAGTATTGAATAAATTAGAGAGAGTGTAACAGCTCTCTTTTTTTGCGAATATACCTCCCCAAAAACTCATACTTATAACGGAGTGTCAAACTTGACACTACCATAGAGCTTTGGAGGAGTATAAATGAATTTCTTAAGCAATACAGTATACAGCTTTTTGATAGCTATTGGGGTAATTATAGGAGCAAGCTTGTTTGCTGGTATAGGTGCAATAATAAACAACCACCCGCCCCTAAAAACCATGTATGAAATGGCAGCTTCATTAAAAATATGGGCTGTTGCAATTGCAATAGGTGGAACCTTTACCTCCTTTGAGGTTTTTGAAAAGGGACTAATAAAGGGGGATATAAGGTCTCTTATAAAGCAGGCGATCTATATAGTGGTAGCGCTTATAGGCGCAAACATAGGCTATGAAGCTATAAAAATGGTTAAAAGGTGCGGTGAGCTATGGTCAAAATAGATTGGAAAAAGTGTACTATGTGCCTTTTTTTACTGACTGGTTTTATGCTGGGGTTGTTTGCAGGGGCTATGGGTCTCACAGTAATTGTTAGCTACAGAATAGACAAATATCATGAGAGGATAAATTATCTTGAGATGACTATAGCAGAAAAGGACACAAAGCTACAAAAGCTAAATGACTCACTCAACAGGAAAAAGTATGTATTGAAGGACATAGATATAATACCTGAAGGTGATATAGATGAAATGGTAAAAATAAGCCTTCAAAAGCATATAAGTGATAAGCTCTCAAGCCTTATAGGTAAGGAGATCAGCAGTATAGATACAGACTTGATAGAGGAAGTAGTAAACAACAGAGTTATGAGACTTGGTGATGTGCAATACAGGCTTAAGTTCAGCAAAATGATAGTGACCGAAATTTTGAGGCTTTGGCTTCAGGTAGAAACAATAAATTGATAAAAGTCGAAAATTGTATTATAATATTAGCGAAAACTTAATACAAAGGGGAAATAAAATGAGCTTATTGGAAAAATGGAGAGAGACTGCTTATCAGGAGCAGGACGAAAAAGAACAGAAGAAGTTTTGGACTGAGTATTTCGAAATCGAACAGGGAATATATGAAAAGCTGCTTGCAAGCCCATCTGAGGTAGTAGAAGGCACAGTAGCAGAGCTGGCAGAGAGGTTTGACACTGATGTACTGCGTTTTGCAGGCTTCCTGGACGGAATAAATGACAGCCTTGTTGAATCAAACGAGCTCGAAGCGCTTGAGGAATCCAGCACAGTAAAGCTGAATATCGACCATGAGAAGCTTTACTACAATATGCTTGCTGCAAAGGCACACTGGCTTTATAGCCTTCCAGAGTGGGATACTATACTTACAGAAGAGAAGAGAAAAGAAATAACTAAGGCTCAAAGATTATCAGGAACCGTACGTAAGGAAGAGGAGCCAGGCAGAAATGATCCTTGCACCTGTGGAAGCGGCAAAAAATACAAGAAGTGCTGCGGCGCTAATTAATGAAATAATAAAACTCCAATCCGGATTGACTCAATTTGTGGATTGGAGTTTTATATTTTAGCTGTTTATAACTGGCGGTCTTCTACGTTTGCTGGCCTGCTCGAAGGCATAGCCTACCCGTATCAGTACATCCTCTTCAAAGCCTCTTGCTGCAAAAGTGATGCCGAAGGGCTCACCGCTTGACAGGAAGCCTGCAGGTAATGCTATAGAAGGGTAGCCCGCCCTGGCAGAGATATCGCAGCCCCAAGAGGTTGGGAAAAGAATAGCATCCAGCTGATTTCTCTCCATGTATGCATCTATACCTTCGGTTTGAGACAGCACCAGATCCTTTAGCTTTTGATTTATATATACGGGTTCAGTAAGAGTACCGCTGGTTTTTTCGGAGTCCAGAAGCAGCTTTTGACCATATTTTAAAGCTTCCTTAGGGTGCTTCATATTATACTCGATAATCTCTCTTAAGGATTTTACAGGAGCATTTTGCCCCTGGGAAGCCAGATATGAGTTTAAGTCAGACTTAAATTCATATACAAGCACATCCCAGCTGTCATGCTTTCTTGCAGTATCTATATTATCATTATCGATGACCTCTGCGCCCAGACTCTTAATGAGCTCTGCCACTTCAGTCATAATGGCCCTCATCTCATCAGTTAGCTCATCATGATAATAATCCTTCGGCATACCTATTCGTGCACCATTAAGTCCGTTTTTGTCCAGGTATTCAGTGTAGTCTTCTCTTGTGCTGCCAATATTTATCAGGGTTGCAGAATCCATAGAATCTACTCCGGCTATAGCAGTAAGCAGTATTGCGGCGTCCTCGACAGTTCTGGTCATTGGTCCTGCTGTATCCTGACTATGTGCTATGGGGATTATTCCATAGCGGCTTATAAGACCTATGGTGGGCTTTATTCCAACCAATGAATTCTGGCAGGCCGGACTTAGTATTGAGCCTGAGGTTTCTGTTCCAATAGCAGCAGCACATAAGCTTGCAGCTGTTGCAGCAGCTGAGCCTGAGCTGGAGCCGCTTACGTCGAAGTCTCCGTATGGATTTTTTACCTGCCCACCTCTTGAGCTATAGCCATTGGGCATGCCCTCAGTCATAAAGTTTGCAAATTCAGTAAGGTTGGTCTTGCCTAAAATAACTGCCCCAGCTTCGCGAAGCTTTGAAACAATAGTGGCATCATAAGCTCCGTAATTTTCAGCTAGAGCCAAAGAGCCGGCTGAAGTGTGCATCCTATCAAAGGTATTTATATTGTCCTTAATAAGTACAGGTATTCCATGGAGCTTGCTTCTGGGCCCTTTCATAAGCCTTTCGTTGTCCAATGCCTCTGCGATAAAAAGTGCATCAGGATTTAGCTCCATTACAGAGTTGATCATGGGACCGCTTTTATCAAACTCAGCGATCCTTTTCATATAAAGCATTACAAGCTCCTGGCTTGTTGTTAGACTATTGTCCATGTCGGCTTGCATTTCTGCTATTGTCTTTTCTTCTAGCTGGTATTCAGCATTCTTTATTTCTTCTGACATTTTTTAACCCCTTTCCCACTCTTGAGTTGTGCTCTATGAGATATATTCATATTCTATTATTTGAAGTACAAATCCTCTAAAAAGCCAGTGAATTTTAATCTCATTCTTATGTATAATATAGCTATAAGGATGTGATCAAAATGGAAGATAATAAAAAGCTCCAAACAGCAACCTTTGCATTGGGCTGATTCTGGGGACCTGATGCCCGGTTCGGGCTTATAGACGGAGTTATCAGAACGAGGGTAGGTTATGCGGGAGGAACCAAGCTTAATCCTACCTATCACGATTTGGGAGATCATACAGAGGCAATACAGCTTGACTTTAATCCTGATATTATTAGCTATGGGGAGCTTTTGGAGATATTTTGGGGCAACCATTGTCCTGAGTTTAGGGCTCCCTCGAAGCAGTACGCCTCTATAATCTTTTATCACAACAAGGAGCAGGAGGAGCTGGCTTATAGGTCAAAGGAAAAGGCTGAGAGAGCAAAGGTCCTTCATACAACTATAGTACCCTTTGATAGCTTTTATATGGCTGAAGCATACCATCAAAAGTATTATCTTCAGCTAACAAGAGAAATAATGAGTGAGCTGTCAAAAAGCTACTCTGACTTTAGAGAGCTTGTGGCTTCAACAGCTGCTGCAAGGATAAACGGCTACATAAAGGGCTACGGGGACATAGAAGGCTTTAATAGGGATAAGGAGCGTTTAGGTTTATCGGAAAGAGCCTTAAAGAGACTGGAAGCAATAGTAGAAAGCTACTCATAATAAGGCAAAAGACGGCTGCATTTTGATATGGTATGCAGCCGCCTTTTTGTGCTGTAGGTTATACTATATTCCTTCACTGAAAAGCTTATGAAGCTCGGCCATTAAGGGCACTCCATGCTCTTTTAGTACCTTGCTTAAAGCCTTTAGGGTTATATAAAGCTTTTCTTCATAACAGTTTTCGCCCATGTGGCCTATCCTTATTACTTTATCCTTAAGAAAGCCGAAGGCACCCGCAACAAGTATATTGTGGTCTTTTAGCATAGCATCAAATATACCTTTAAACTCAATACCCTCAGGAAGCATAATAGTTGTGACGGTATTTGAGAAGCCACTTTCAGGGTATAGCTGAAGGCCGGAGTTTACTACGCTGTATCTTACCTTTTCTGCAATTCTTTTGTGTCTCTCTACAGGAGAGCTATCCAATAAGAGCCTCTCCACCGCCTTATTAAGAGCATATATATCACTTATAGGCTGAGTATAGGGAAACCACTTATCCGTATACCAATTCCTCCAGTTGGCTATATTTGTATAGAAGCCGGCAACTGGAGTTTTTCTCTCTTCTATAGCCTTCCAAGCAGCCTTGCTGATACTAAAAAAGGTTAGCCCGGGAGGTGCAGAGAGACACTTCTGTGAGCCTCCAAGCACCATATCCATTTTCCACGGATCTGTCTCCAAGGCTTCACCACCTATAGCAGATACCGAATCAACCACTGAAAGGATGCCATAGCTGTTTAGAAGCGGGCATATTTTGTCTACCGGGTTCGTTATTCCGGAGGGAGTTTCGCAATGCACCAGTGTAGCCAGCTTAAAGCTGCTGTCCTTAGCCAGAAAATCACTTAGAGCAGCCACATCTATTTCTTTTTTGTAGTCAGAGCTAAAGTATACAACCTCTGCTCCATACATTTTCGCAAAATCACCAAAGCCTTTACCGAATATGCCATTGTCAATGCAAAGCACTCTGTCGCCTCTCTCTATTAAAGATGCACAGGCTGCTTCAAGACCCAATATGCCTTCTCCGGAGAAGATAAGTACATCGTTATTAGTTCGCATAAGCCTTTTAAGCTTCTCACAGGTATCCTTATAAAATTCATAGAAGCCAGGATCCAGGTCAGGATTAGTTATTTCTTCAGAAAGGGCCTTTCTGACCTCCTCATGTATGTAGGTAGGCCCCGGTGTCATTATCATGGGCTTATTCAAAGCAATCCCTCCAGTATTATCAGATTAAAGTCTAATAGTCTTTTTCAGTGTAGCCGACAGCGGTATAGCTATAATTGCACCAAACACTATTTGAAGTGTGTTTCCGGGTATTGAATTTATAGGCGTGATCCAATTTCCATAAAGTATTCCCTCTGTTGCGTAGTAGCCTGCCAGCATGCAAGCACCACCAAGTATTATTCCTAAAAGGTTGTAAAATATGTTCCTGCCGTTGCTGTTGCTCATATAAGCTATATGTCCGACTACATAGCCCATTATTCCTCTAACTACAAAGGTGAAAGGGGCCCAGGCTACCCAGTCTGAAGTAATATCAAAAAGTGCCATTCCCAATGCCCCTGCCAGAGCTGCTTTGTTTTTTCCAAAAACTATCGCGGAAATATACAGCATTGAGGTTCCCAAGTGTACAAGGCCCCCGTTTATAGAAATAGGCAGACGGATATTTATAAACCTTGTTGAAATATATACTAGTGAGATCAGTAGAGCAGAGATGACCATATCTCTGGTCTTGCTGGTAGTTATGCTAGTTGTGTTCATGTATTGCTCCTTTCGACTGCTGACATTAATTCGCATGCGTTACAATGCTAATTATAGCTGTTTGGCAATTTACTTCAATAATTGGCAAGGTAAAATTCTGCATAAAAAGCAAAAAACCTATAATTGTACCGATACAATTATAGGTTTCGCCAAATCCTTTAGGCAATCATATAATAAACAAAGGGAATATTTTCAGCTAATATATAGTGGGCTTTAGTACAAAAATATCCTTAAAGAGGTGAACTGAAATGCGAAGCATTACTTATGGAGAAGTCTCCATTGAAAAAATGTGTCAGCTTATTAAGGACTATATAAGCAAGGATGACAGCAAGCGGTACAGAGTCACAGTTGGTACTGATTCTCAGAACCATGAGCTTACCAGGGTAGTAGTTGTTATAGCTATATGGAAAGTCGGCTATGGTGGTATATTCTTTTATGACGTAAGAAACGTAAAGAAAATTACCAACATACGACAGAAAATATTTTACGAAGCAAGTCTGAGTCTCGATATGGCGCAGAAGCTTTCAGAAGCTTTGGCGGAAGACCATCTCGAGCTTGATATAGAAATCCATGTTGATGTAGGGGAAAATGGCCCCTCCTCCAAAATGATTTCAGAAATCAGCGGTTGGGTTAATGCGTGCGGATTCAGATGTCATACCAAGCCTAACTCCTATGCGGCTTCCTGCATCGCCAATAGAATTACAAAGTAAGCTATACACTTAGAAGCAGCCTCTCAAGCTCATGCTTATAGACTTCGTCATCACTCAACCTTAAAAGGCTTTCCAAAAAGTATCTGCTCTTACTCTTTGGAGGTCTTTTGTCTTTTAGAAGCTTAATCATTACCATACATGTGTCATACTTTTGTACATGGGTATGCCCATTACTAAAGTCCTTATCTACATTATGGACTATAAACCCTTGTTCAGTCTTGTAAACCTTGAAATTGGTGCTTTGATAAATCTGTGTACTCAAATAAACCACCACCAAAATAAATTTATACCTTTTGGGTATGTACACAATTTACGTTCACACTGACTAAGACACTCGGCTTTATATGATTGTTTGCTTATATTTATACCTCTAAAGCATATATCGGCATATGTATATAAGCCTGTATAGCTTTGTGGTATCAGGGCTTGTGATTACTTATCCCTCTACTATATAGTATGCGAAAAGTATGATATAGATATTAAGATTATGAAATAAATAAGTAAAAAATCATACAGTTTTTTGTTAACAAAATAAGCAAGTATGCATAAAAATTCTTTGGCTATAAAAGTTATACTTTTTTACCATATATTTAATATTTTTGAAAAAATAATGTAACATTCCTGAAACAAATTCGTCTAAGTTTCGTAGTATAGTATATATAGGAAATAGTTATTTTACAGGGGGACTAAAAAATGGGAATCATAATATTATCAGTACTGATTCTCGTAATGTTGGATTTGAAGCATTATGTAGAGGACTAAGGAATAAGTCATTACGATAGTTAGTGGCTTATTTTTCATATAGATAGCAAAAAGCTGAGGTTATATACTTACATATACAACCTCAGCTTTTTGTTATCTATAAAACCTATGGTTCCCTATGGTCTTTACATATGTTTTGTTGTTTCTTATCCAAGTTCCTGATGATTTTGCGGGGTTAAAGAAATGCGTTGAGCTTCCAACCGGTCTTACACCGTTTAGTGCATCCTTTGCAGCACTTATGCTTGCCGCTGAAGGTGTATTATAGATTGTCCCATCAGAAGCTGGGCAAAACTGTGGTATACCCTTGTAGGAATCGAAGATCACACCTTTAACTGTGTTTGGGTATAAGCTTGAGCTAACTCTATTAAGAACAACATTTCCTACTGCAACCTTGCCCTCATAGATTTCTGCTCCGGCTTCTGCATGGATTATTCTGGACAGCCAGTAAAGATCTGTATCATAGCTGCTTGAACGGCTTGCGGTAGCAGTGCTTGTCCCACCGAAAAGCGCTGTCTGAGTTTGATTGCCTGCTATTCCATCAATGGTGAGCTTTTTTGCAATTTGAAACTTGATTACTGCATTTTCAGTCATCTTGCCATATATACCATCTGCGGCTCCTGTAAGGTAGCCTTGGCTGATAAGTGCTTTTTGAAGTCTTACAACCTCTGTGCCTCTGCTTCCAAATTTTAGTGTCGTATATATTGATGTACTTGCAAAAACGGCAGCTGTGTGACTAAAAAGCAAAGCTAATATTAGGTATATAAAAATAGCCTTTTTTGTTGTTTTATTCATTTTATCACTCCTTCTAACGAGTACAATCTGACAAAATCAGTAGCATACTCATACTTGCTTCCGAAGTTAGCTGACGGGTTCGGGACAGAAGGTTCCCTACCATGCTGCAAGCTTGCAGACAGGATTAACCCCGAAAATGGTTCCTCCGTACCTGATTTAATCAGGATTCAGCAAATGCAATAGTTACATTTTTTTAACATAAGCAGCATTGGACATGCATCTCAGTTTACATAATATAATAACATGTTGTTTTTGATTATGTCAACCAACCGAAGAAATTGGAAATATATTGGAAGTATCTGCAAAAAAACAAATAGTCTGGAGTAATTATCCTTGCTTGGATTATACTCCAGACTATTTGCTTGTAGGTATTAACTTGAAGTTAACCTCTTAAACACCATAACGATTTCTCTTGACTGTCCATAGCTTTGTTGAGTTACCAGTGTAGAGACAAGCTCCCAGCCGCCTCTTCCAAAGGAATTCAATGTATCCTCCAGTTGATTTGTATCAACTATTCCTCCGAGCATGCCCTTTGTTTCCATTTTGATGGTTTTATATTCCCAAGTTTGCATATAACTCCTCCTGTAATAGTATTGTTCAAAAATGCTTTTTATGGATATTATAGCATATTAGGAATTCATAAAAATATTATTTCAATGTATATAATGCAGGAAAAAAAATTATATCTATAGAATATTTAATAGGTTATAAAATACTATAATAGAGATTTATATAAATTGAGAGGGTGGTTTGTGTGAGCGATATATTAAGTAAGCTTAATCCTGAACCTGTTTTCAGGTATTTTGAGGAAATATCACAAATTCCAAGAGGTTCAGGAAGTGAAAAGGCAGTAAGTGATTATTTGGTAGAGTTTGCCAATAAACACAATTTAAAGGTTGTTAGAGATGAAGTACTAAATGTAACTATCAAAAAGCCTGCAACACCAGGCTACGAAAATGCTCCTGCTGTAATTATACAAGGGCATATGGATATGGTTAATGAAAAGAACAAGGAAACAGTACATGATTTTGATAAGGATCCGATTAAGCTTAGGATAGTGGATGATTACATATATGCTACAGATACAACTCTGGGGGCTGACAACGGCATAGCTGTGGCTTATGCTCTTGCACTGCTTGCTGCCAAGGATATTCCTCATCCTGCACTAGAGGTGCTTATGACTACAAACGAGGAAAGTACGATGGGTGGAGCGCTGAACTTGGATGCCAGCCATTTGGAGGGACGCCTGCTTATAAATATCGACTCAGAGGAGGAAGGAAAGCTTCTGGTAAGCAGTGCCGGCGGTACTAAGGCAAGAGTGGTGCTTCCTATAGAGTGGATTCCTGCAAAGTACGAATTTGCTGCATACAAGGTTGTTATTGGCGGTATGAACGGTGGGCACTCCGGTATAGATATAGACAAGGGCAGAGGAAATGCCAATAAGCTTATGGGCAGACTTTTAAGCAGCCTTGATAATGAGTTTGAGATGTACATTGCAGACATAAGCGGAGGGCTAAAGTCCAATGCAATAACCAGAGAAGCGGAAGCTATAATAACGCTAATCCCTATGGATTTTAAGTGTCTTGATGAAAGCATACAGGAATGGGATAGGATATTTAAAAATGAGCTAAGGGCTACTGATGCTGGAGTATACGTGAAGCTTGAAAAGTCATTTGAAAAGGCTGAGAAAGTACTATCAGTGGCAACTATGAGAAAGCTGATATCAGCGCTTGTTCTGCTTCCAAACGGGGTACAAAGCATGAGCAAGGAGCTGGAGGGGCTTGTTGAAAGCTCTACAAATCTTGGAGTTGTACAGATTTCTGGAGATGAGCTGTTTCTTGTAAATGAGGTCAGAAGCTCCATAAAGAGCTTAAAGCACTCCATAAGAAATCAAGTAAAAATGCTGGCTGAGGTTCTGGGCGGTAAGCTTGAAATAGACTCTGACTATCCTGAGTGGGAGTACAATCCAAAATCCATGCTGAGACAGCTTTTTATGGATGTACATAAGGAGAAGTATGATAAGGAAGCGGAGATAGTGGCCATACACGCGGGTCTTGAGTGTGGTGTACTTATACAAAAGCTTCCAGGACTTGACGCAATATCAATAGGGCCAAATCTTTATGATGTGCATACTCCAAAGGAGCACCTGAGTATATCATCTACAAAAAATGTGTGGGAATACCTTTTAGAAGTCCTTAAAGAAATGAAAAGAATGTAAAAAAAAGCCTGACTGCACGTAAAAATGCAATCAGGCTTTGACTTTTATATATCACATATCTCCTGAGTTATTCCCCACTCAATGAGCTTTTCGGCAGTTCCTATCCAAACCTTTGTATTAATAGGTGTAATATCGAAAATATCCTCAACATCTCTATTGATCATGCGTATACAGCCGTGTGAGGCATTAGTGCCTATGGAGTAAGGGGCATTGGTGCCATGTATTCCATATCTGCCGCCTCCGCCTATGGATAGCCCCATCCACCTATAGCCAAGAGGATTATGTGGGGAGCCCCCTTTTACAGCCTTGGCATATCCGCCGCCGCCCCAGGTCGGGTTCTTGGCCATGATGACTATGGTGAACTTTCCTTCAGGAGTATAATCAGGATTTTTTCCTATTGCTACAGGATACTTGCCCAAAACCTTATTGCCCTCGTACAGGGTCAGTATTCTAGTTGTTTTATTAATAGTAATCCACTTGTCTTCATCAGCGGGAGTGAGTACGTCATCCTTTGGCTGTATATATATTCCGGCCTTGGAATAAGCCATAATATATCTATTGAGAGTAGTTACATCACCACTTACAGGCTCGTTTATGCTGCTCTGAAAGCGTATCAGGGCATTTCGGAGGTTCAGAGTCTCATCCTTGGTTTCCCCTTTGTAAAAGTCCGTCCCCTTAAGCAGCTCGTAAGGGTCAAAGCCTTTAAGTGTAACCTTAAGCGCTTTCATATCATAGAGTACATCATAATACTCAAATCTTTTGTTGTGGTAGTAGCTTTTTTCAGCCAGTATATGGTCTGCCTCTATCTCTATTTCAAGCTCTGGAGCTTCGAGAGGCAGCTCTGC
>CALJSV010000106.1 GCA_937976095.1 uncultured Clostridia bacterium
TTAAGTGTTTTTTGTGGTTGCGGAATTACAATTATACACTAAAAAAGGGGGTCATTGCTTTTTGTTTAGAAAAAAATACAGAAAGCATTGAAAATAGATAAGTTTAAAACAAAAAAGGAGTGTCAAACTTGACACTACCAACTTCATGATAGAAGGAGTAGGTTTATGAAAAGTATTGCAGTTGACTCTTCGCAAGGAAGATATATTATAGATATTGGCTGCGGAGCTATCAATACCATTGGCAGTGTTATTAGTGCAATACACACCAATAGTAGGATTATTGTTATTACTGATCATATCATAAAGGACTTATACTATGATAGAATATATCACCTGCTAGTTAAGGAAGGCTATGACATTAGCATCATTACTATAGAGCCGGGAGAGGCCAGTAAATCTATCACTGTATTGACTGATATCTACAACCAACTGGTGGCACTTGGAGCAAGCAGAAGCAGCTTGATCATTGCTTTAGGTGGAGGTGTCGTTGGTGATATTGCCGGCTTTACCGCTTCTACCTTCCTAAGAGGTGTTCCTTATGTTCAGATTCCTACAACATTGCTGGCACAGGTTGATAGCAGTGTTGGAGGAAAGGTGGCAGTAAATCTTGAAAGCGGCAAAAACCTTGTGGGAAGCTTTTATCAGCCTAAGGCTGTGCTAATCGACCCTGAGCTCTTAAGCACCTTGCCTGAGAGGCAGCTAAGAAACGGCATGTCAGAAGTCATCAAATGTGCAGCCATCAGAGATGAAGCTCTTTTCAAGC
This sequence comes from uncultured Clostridia bacterium, assembly GCA_937976095.1. Classification (GTDB taxonomy): domain Bacteria; phylum Bacillota; class Clostridia; order Lutisporales; family Lutisporaceae; genus CALGKJ01. The sequence continues at coordinate 764 of CALJSV010000106.1, forward strand.
TTATTGAAGAGAAAGGCGATATAAGCTCTCTTTGGCCATACCTAGAAGAAATCATCTATAGCTGCTGCTCAATTAAGGCTGCTATTGTCAAAAACGATGAAAAGGACTTTGGTGAGCGTATGCTCTTAAATTTTGGACATACTTTGGGACACTCTATTGAAAGCTATTTTGAGTACGAAGTCTATCTTCACGGTGAAGCTGTAGCTATAGGAATGAGCCAGATAACAAAAATCAGCGAAAGACTCGGCATAACGAAAGAAGGAACCTATAAGAGGCTTACTGCTCTTCTTTCATCCTATAAGCTGCCAACCAAGCTTCCTTCTATGGAGCTTGGCAAGCTTTATAGCAAAATATTGCATGATAAAAAGTTTTCCGAAAAGCAAGCAAGGCTTATACTTTTGAAAAATATCGGTAGCTCTTTTATTGCAGAGGTACCTTTTAAAGATCTAGCAGATTTTTATAAAGATTAAGAGGTGTATTTATATTAGTACAATAAAACTAATTCCAGGAGGTCTATCCGGTATAGTCTCTGTTCCCGGCTCAAAAAGTGTAGCCCACAGAGCAGTAATTGCTGCTGCTCTTGCAAATGGCACGTCACATATAAGTAAGCTATCACTGTCTGATGATATAAGTGCAACCATAAAAGCTGTTGAAGCACTTGGAGCGAAAGTAAACACCAATGGGGAGATTGCTGTTATTTCGGGCAAGACCAGCAGAGACTTATCCCATAAACAAATACATTGCCTTGAGTCAGGCTCGACACTTAGGTTTATGCTTCCAGTTTCTCTTATTGACGAGGCTAGAGTTACCTTTACAGGCACCGGCAGGCTGGGAGAAAGGCCCTTAACACCATATTTCAATATTTTTAATGAGCAGGGCATTTCCTTTTCAGGCAGTGGCCTTCCACTGACTGTTGAAGGAAAGCTTAAGCCCGGCAGCTTTATAATCGATGGAAGTATAAGCTCTCAGTTTGTTACCGGACTATTATTTGCACTTCCAATAATGTCTGGAGATTCTGAGATTACTATAAAAGGAGCTCTTCAATCTAGAAGCTATGTAGATATTTCCATTGAGGTCCTGCGTCAGTTTGGTATAAATATACATAATGACAATCATAGGAGTTTTTATATTAAAGGTAACCAAGCCTATGTCCCCCGCAGCTATACAGTAGAAGGAGACTACTCTCAGGCTGCCTTTTGGCTTGCAGCCGGGGCTATAACCGAGGGTGTCACTTGCAGCAATCTCAGACCTAATTCTCTACAAGGAGACAGGGTAATTATTGATATACTAAGATCAATGGGGGCAAGTCTCAAAATTGAGAATAATACCGTTACAGCTTGCTCATCCTCTGAGCTTTTCGCTTCTACAATAGATGTTGCAGATTGTCCTGATCTTGCGCCAATACTGACGGTACTAGGCTGCTTTGCCAATGGAACAACCCGAATAATAAATGCAGAAAGACTCAGAATTAAAGAATCAGACAGACTATGCGCAATTGTAACAGAGCTTGCTAAGCTTGGAGCTGACATAAGCCAAGGCGAAAGTAGCATTGTGGTAACTGGAAGGCCATCTTTGGAGGGCGGTATAGTAAACAGCTGGGGAGATCACCGAATAGCAATGGCACTTTCAATTGCATCAGTGAGATGCAAAAACCCAGTCATAATAGAGGATTTTGAAGCTATTAGTAAATCCTACCCTCACTTCTATAATGATTTTAGAAAGCTTGGAGGTAAGGCAGATGAGTAGTGTATGGGGTAAAAATCTTAAACTATCGGTTTTTGGAGAATCCCACGGAAAGGGCATTGGGGTTGTTGTAGATGGGCTGCCTGCAGGTATAGAGCTAGATATTCCACTGATACAGCATGAGCTATCAAGACGTATGCCAGGTACCGGTGACATTGCATCAACACGCAAGGAAGCAGACGAATTTGAAATTCTTAGTGGATACTTTAATAATAAAACTACAGGAGCTCCTCTTTGTGCAGTAATTTACAATACTGATATACGTTCTGGAGACTATGAAGCAATAAAAAGCCTTATGAGACCAGGACATGCTGATTATACCGGCTACATAAAATACATAGGAGCTAATGATTATAGAGGTGGCGGACACTTTTCCGGCAGACTTACTGCCCCTATGGTATTTGCAGGGGCAATTGCCAAGCAAATGCTTTCTAAGCATCAAGTAAAAGTAGGCAGCCATATTGCTCAGATAGGGCATCATAGCGATGTGAGCTTTGATCCTGTGGGGGTAACACCTGATTTACTGGAAAAGCTCCATATGCTGGACTTTCCAACATTAGATGAAGCCGCCGGAAGCACTATGAGGACACTTATTTCTGAGGTGAAGTCATGTGGAGACTCAATTGGCGGCATTATTGAGTGTGCTATAGTAAATTTACCTGCTGGAGTTGGCTCTCCTATTTTTGACTCAATTGAAGGCGTTTTATCTCATATGCTTTTTTCCATACCAGGTGTTAAGGGCATTGAGTTCGGTACTGGCTTTAGACTTGCTGAAATGAAAGGATCAGAAGCCAATGATCAATTTTATATTAATAATAACAGTATCCATACGTATACTAACCACAGCGGTGGTATTTTAGGTGGAATTTCAAACGGTATGCCTGTTGTCTTCAGAGTAGTTCTAAAGCCCACACCATCTATATCAATACAACAGAGTACTGTTGATATAGAGAAAATGCAAGCTGCCACAATCAGTGTTAATGGACGCCATGACCCGTGCATAGTCCCAAGAGCAGTACCGGTTATTGAAGCAGCTACAGCCTTTGCGATGCTTGATATGTATATGGAAGGTGGTTTTAAGAAGCTATGAAGCTAGTTTACGGACTTATCGGAGAAAAGCTTCAGCACAGCTTATCTCCCAAGATTCACTCATATATACACAAGAGTTTGGGGATAGATGGTAAATACGAGTTATTTGAGCTTCCTTTACACCGATTAGGTAGCTTTATTCAGGAGCTAAAGCATAGAAATATTTCCGGAGCCAATGTTACTGTTCCATTCAAAATAGAAGTCATTAAGCATCTCAATGATTTGTCACACGAAGCAAAAAAACTAGGCTCTGTTAATACCATATGCTTTGGAGACAGTCTGATGGGATATAATACTGATTATTATGGCTTTGGTGCATTACTTGGAAGACATGATATAAATGTTATTGGAAAGTCAGCAGTAGTGCTTGGTACAGGCGGATCTGCAAGATCAACCGTCCACTATCTTTTAGATAATGGAGTAGAAGAGATTTTTGTGGTTTCAAGAAACCCAGAATCTGTCAGTAGTGAACTCAGGCTTAATAGTATAAAGATTATTTCTTATAAGGATATTAGTCAGTTAGGCAGTAAGGAGCTTATAATTAACTGCACTCCATCAGGAATGTATCCTAGCATTGATAGTACTCCTATAGATGAAGACGTATTAAGTGATTTTAAGACTGCAGTTGATCTTATATACAATCCAACAGAAACTGTCTTCTTAAAAGCTGCCAAGAAGCATGGGCTCAAAACAGCAAACGGACTCTATATGCTTGTTGCACAGGCTGCTGCATCCTACAGATTTTGGAATAATATAGAGATATCTCATGATACTACTGAAGATATTTATACTAAACTATATAAGTTTTGATAAGGAAATTACATTTAGCAAAATAGAAACACGACTTATATTAAATAGGGGGTTAACAGATGCATAGTTGGCAAGAGATTATATCCGAACAAAACAGTATTGTATTACACAGGTATGAAAGTACTATGGACGAAATCAAAAGGATTTCGAGTACTTCCTGCGCAAGGGAGCATAGTGCATTTTTTAAGGGACTTGCACAAAAGCTAGTGTTTTTTTCAGAGCTTGAGAAAAAGCTAACCATGGGTTATTTTAATAGCAGCACACTTAGCTGCTTAAAAGAGCAAAACGACACTATTTATAAAGAGCTGTATCCTAACGGCTATGAAACAAGCTTTGCTGATCCTTCCTATTGTGTTAAGCTCTTCGGCAATAATATTGGACAATTACTTTCTTATGTTTACTCAGGCATATTTGATTGTCATGGTCATGCATTGAACCACAAGATTTATAGGCTGTATGAGTATGCCATACTGCTGCTAAGGCTACATGAATATGCTTCAAGCACAGAAGTTACATATGAGGGCTTAAAGGCAATAGTGGAAGAGCATCAGAAGGATGAAAAAAAGTTACAGATTGAAGCAAGAGTAATGCTTCTTGAGCGCTTTAGCCATGACTATAGCTATACAACAGACATAATACTGAAGTCAGATCTCAGTGACCCAAGATACTTATTCAAATACGACATGTGCATTACAGAAAACGAAATAAAAATGGCTAAGTTTATAAGCACTTATCCAAAGCAGGAGATTGATAAGCTGGCTGGTGTGATAGTAGATGCATATATCAGAAGCTTTATAAGAGATAACAAAAGCCCCAGCAGCAGAAGAACAGTTTATATTATTTATGCAATAGGAAACGAAGTACTGGTACGCGCAATAATACATAAGCTGGAGGCTAAGGGCTACAAGACAAGAGCCCATTGGATGCTGTTAAGCACCAACATTAACAGTCAGTATGACTACGATCACAAGTTTGATAATTCTATTTTGATTGATAAGGATTATCTCGATGCTCAGTATAAAGTACAGCTGCAGCTGTTTGAAGAATACAAGGATATGTTGGCTGATTGCTCAGGGAATATTGTATTTAGAAGCTTTGGAGAGAAGCCCTTTTCACCGAGCTTTATGACAGAGAACCTTAAGATGGATGATATTCAAACTCAGCTCTTTCAAAAGCATAACATGAATATAAACAGAGTCTATAATAATTATATAAAAAGAGATGAGACCAGCTTCACAATTATCGCACTTCCTTCACCTGAGATAGGCCATAGCTATGAGGCAATCTTTAAGGACATTCTAGCAATCAACTATATGGATAATTCAACTCATGAGCTTATTCAGCAGAAGATAATCGATGCACTGGACATGGCTGAGTATGTGCATGTCAAAGGCTGTGGCAATAACGTAACCGATTTAAAGGTTTATTTAAAGGAGCTTGCCAATCCTCTTAAAGAGACAAAGTTTTATAACAGCACAGCAGAGGTTAATATACCTGTTGGTGAGGTATACACCTCACCGATGCTGACCGGTACAACAGGGCTTCTGCATTTAGAAGAAGTATTCCTAAGAGGCTTCAACTATAAAAACCTAAAGCTTGCCTTCGAAGATGGCTATATTACCGAGTACAGCTGCTCCAATTTTGATTCTGAGGAGGAAAACAAAAGGTACATATACGAAAATATGCTTTTCCCCAATGAAGCACTGCCAATGGGTGAGTTTGCTATCGGTACAAATACAAAGGCTTATGTAATGGCAAAGAGGCATAACATAGTAAGCCTTCTTCCAATTTTGATTGTCGAGAAAATGGGCCCTCACTTTGCTATAGGAGATACCTGCTTCAAAAACGAGGAAGACATACCCGTTTACAACATGCTTGATGGCAAAGAAATGATTGCAAGAGAAAATGAAAAAACTGCTCTTAGAAAATCAGACCCGGATAATGCTTATACCTATAAGCATATGGATATAACTATTCCTTACGATGATCTTCTTTATATAACCGCCGTAGGCAAGGATGGTGCAAAAACTGATATTATCAGAGATGGACGATTTGTATTAGCAGGCACAAATGCTCTAAACATTCCATTTCAAAATATAGATTAATAAAAAGACCCTCAGACTTTGTCTGAGGGTCCTTCTTATTCCTTAATTTTTATTTCATAATCAAGCCCTTCTTTTATAGTCACATTGTCTGCAGCTGTACAGCTTCTTATATCCATAAGAGTTTCAATATGCATTTGCAGCTGCTCCTTCTTTACTATTAACTCAAGCTCACTAAGCTCGGCTCTCAGTGATAGGTTTTTCTCTGATTTATAGCGCCTTACTTCTTTTAATGTATTGGCTATAGACGCTCCAAAGTCTATAAGCTCATTATCAATAGCATCATCTTTATCCCATAGCAGCTGATGGATCGATAGTGCTCCCTCAAAGCCTTTAAAAAATGCCTGATATATTTCCTCCGTTATATGGGGTACATATATTGCATAAAGCTTCAGCAGGATAAGCAGCGTGTTGTATAAGGCATACTGACCTGATTTTCTTTCATTTATTCCATGAAGCTCAGGCTTATATAGCCTATCCTTCACTATTTCTAAATAATTATCACAAAAATCATTCCAAAAGAAGTCATCTATTATTTGCCTTGCAGCCCCTACTTCGTATTTGTTTAGCAGTTCCTTAGCTTTTACCTGAACCTCCCTTATCCTTTCAAGTATCCATTTGTCTATAGGCTTAAGCTCACTGTGTTCTCTATTAGCCCCATCGAAATCCTGTAGATGCATTAAAGAGAATTTTGCAGCATTCCAGAGCTTTGTTATAAATCTTTTTGTTCCCTGAAGCTCTTCAAGCTCAAACATTATATCAGTGCCAAGTCTGGCATTAGCTGCCCAGTATCTTACAGAATCAGCTGAGTACTGCCTTATTATTTCGCTAGGTGTGAAGCTGGAGTTATCCTTTGATTTACTTATTTTTTCACCCTTTTTGGCCATTACAAATCCGCAGATCATAATTTCCTTCCATGGTATCTGCCCTGTATGATACAGGCTTTTAGCTATGGTATAAAAAGCCCAGGTTCTGATTATTTCATGAGCTTGAGTACGCATACTCATCGGCAGCAGGCTGTCGCTTCTGTCATCCTTTTCCCTCCACCTTGCATTTATAAGGGGTGTTACAGATGAGGTAGCCCAAGTATCAAATACAGCTTCCTCAGGTGCAAAGCTTTTACTGCCACAGCTACATGCTCTTGTAGGCTTTTTCTCTAATGGATTTATAGGAAGCTCACTCTCATCTGCAAGCATTAGCTCTCCACATTCGCTGCAATACCATACAGGGAAGGGAACTCCAAAGTATCTTTGTCTTGATATGCACCAGTCCCATTTCAGATTGTTTACCCAGCTAAGATATCTTATTTTCATTGACTCTGGATACCATTTTATCTCGTCAGCAGCTTCTAGTAGCCTGTCTTTTATACTTAGTACATCTATATACCACTGCTTTGATTGAATTATTTCTGTTTCACAGCTACATCTTTCATGAATAGCAACTGAATGCTCTATTTTTTCACTTTTTGTAAGCAGCCCTTTTTCACTTAGAAGCTCAATTATCTTTCCACGAGCCTCCTTCGCTGTCAAGCCTCCTACAAAGGGTATACAGCTTTCTATAGCACCATTGGCTTCTATTACCTTTCTATATGGCAGCTTATAGTCCTTATACCACTCAACATCTGTGGTATCACCAAAGGTGCAGCACATTACTGCTCCTGTCCCCTTAGCAGTAGCAACTCTGCTGTCTGCCATAATCATTACTTCATAGTTGTAAATCGGAACTATAGCGCTTTTCCCAATTAAGTTCTTATATCTTTCATCTTCAGGATGTACAAAAAGTGCCGTGCAGCCATATAGCATTTCTGGTCGTGTTGTTGCTATAACAACCTCCTGTTCTCCTGCTTTAAATATAATATAGTTAAAAAGTGTCGCTTTTTCTGTCCACTCAAGCTCTGCTTGAGCAATGGAGGTTTGGCAGTTTGTACAGTATAATACAGGTGTCTCCATTATATAAGCCTTACCCTTTTTAGCAAGCTCCAAAAAGGACCTTTGAGATATACGCTGCGACATTGGATTTATAGTTTCATATTGCAGGTTCCAATCTACGCTAAATCCCAAGGATTGCCAGAGCTCTTTAAACTCTGTCTCATACTTTCTCGTAGTACTCATGCATAGCTCATTAAACTTGCTTCTTACCAAGTCCTTGGCCCTTATACCAAGCTCTTTTTCTACAAGACGCTCGGTAGGAAGCCCATTGTCATCAAATCCAAAGGGATAAAATACATTTTTACCTAGCATTTTTTGATATCTAGCAATCATTTCTGCCTGTGTGTATGAGAAAATATGCCCGATATGCAGACTTCCATTTACTGTTGGAGGCGGCGTATCTATAGAGTAGATTTCTTTATCACTTTTGAGATCGAAGCAAAATATGCTATTGTCCGCCCAGTACTTTTGCCACTTGCTTTCTGCCTCTGTATGATTATACTTTTTTTCTAACATTATCCTTCACTCCTTTTAATATTGTAATACAAAAAAGCCCTTCGTCCTTAATTAGGACGAAGGGCTAAATCCTCCGCGTTACCACCTAGGTTTATGTGCTTCTCTAATTTACATTAAGCAGAAGCAGCATACTCTCAGTATAGTACAGGCAAGCTGCCGATACTACTTCCTTTTAACGGTGGATATCCGGTAAAGCCTACTATTACTTCAGCTTACAACTCCAAGGCTACCTTCCACACATCCATCACGGGAAATTTTCACCAACATTCCCTCTCTATGCTTCAAGAAGTGTGTACTCCTCCTCTTCAACGCTTTTGTTTATATTATGATATTATATTAAACTATATGTGTCAAGCATTTAGTTTTTGACAGAGAACTTATGTTCGTGTAAAATCATATATGAGGTGATTTTGTGTATATAAATAGTGATGATTTCAAGAGCTTTATTGTAAAAGCAAAGATTGAGACCTATGCAGGCTATGGCGAATTTTCTGAGGCGTCACGACCTGCTTCTCATGACCTTCATTATAAGTCAGGAGATTTGCTTTATATTGATACCTATTTGGGAGGGTTCAACTTTGCAGGCGAGGAAGCCGTTTGGATTAATTCTTCACCTATATGGGCAATGAACTATTACGGCAGAATGCTCATAAGTGAGATTCCCGAGGGTTTCTCTGATTTCTTAAAGGAGTCACTCAGAAATGTTCCCTTTGATCATCCATATAGAGGACCAGAGGTGTATTCAAAGGGAGATTATAAGTATCTTTGCAGTTGGAAGGGCGAAATTAGTTTTTTCAGCGGACAAGAAACAATACTACTAAAGGGTGTGCCCGTCTATGAGCTATTATTTCATGGTGGTTCAATTAAATAGAACAATTTAGATTGGCAAAAATATCTAGAATTGTGTTAAAATATGTTTGTATTCTTAATTTTTTATGAGTAGGGGTGTTGGTATGAAAGATCCACGAATTAACAAGGTAGCAAAAAATCTCTTAACACATTCTGTTAGACTTGATAAGGGCGAGAGGGTACTTATTCAAGCAGGAATTTATGCAAAGCCTTTAGTAAATGAGCTTATTAAGGAGATATATGCACTAGGAGGGCTCCCGTTTGTACAGCTTAGTGATGAAGAAGTCACAAGAGAGTATTTTATGGGGGTAGCAGAAGAGCAGTTGAAGCTGCTCGCATCCTTTGATCTTATGAGAATGAAGGAAATGGATGCATATATTGCGATTAGTGCTATTAACAATTCAACATACCTGACAGATGTGCCACAAAAGCTAAAGATGCTTTATAGTGAGCTGCACACAGTTCCAGTTCATTACGAAGAGCGTATCAACAATACAAAATGGGTGATAACAACATACCCAACAGATTCTATGGCACAGGCTGCAAACATGAGCACTGAGGCTTATGAAGACTTCTACTTTAATACCAGCTGCTTAGATTATATGAAAATGGATATGGCAATGGATTCTTTGGTTGAGTTTATGCAAAAAACAAATAAAGTTAGAATAACTGGACAAGGCACTGATTTGACATTCTCTATAAAGGGGATGCCTGCAATTAAGTGTTCAGGACAGGTAAATATTCCGGATGGTGAGGTATTTAGTGCCCCCATAAAGGACTCTGTCAATGGGTACATCACCTATAATACACCTGCTGTATATCATGGAAAGACCTATGAAAATATAAGACTCGAGTTCAAGGACGGAAGAATTATAAGCGCGACTGCCAGCAATGATAGCGAGGTTGCTGCTATCTTTGATACTGATGAAGGAGCAAAGTATATAGGTGAATTTGCTATTGGAGTCAATCCATATATTGTACACCCCATGAAGAACACCTTGTTCGATGAGAAGATATGCGGAAGCTTCCACTTTACTCCTGGAAATGCTTATAAGGATTGTGATAATGGCAACAAGTCAGCAATTCACTGGGACTTAGTGTGTATACAACGCCCTGACTTTGGTGGTGGAGAAATATGGTTTGACGATGTTTTAATCAGGAAGGATGGGCTGTTTGTAGTAGATGAATTAAAGTGTTTAAATCCCGATAGCCTTAAATAGGTCGAAGACACAACTAAGAAGGCAGTTAACTGTTTGATTATAACAGTTAACTGCCTTCTTAGTTGTATTTACCTATTATATCTGCTGCTTCCTCAATACTTACTTGGTTAAACCTGCTATAGTAACTGCCAACTGCCTCAAAGTGCTCAGGAATTTCTAAGGCTACCACTCTTGCACCGTTATTCTCCAAAATATATACTGCTTCCTTAGAAGCTATAGGTGCAGCTACAAGTATTTCATTTGCTCTGTTTAGAAGCATGTATCTTACTATAGCAAGCATGGACATACCTGTTGCAATTCCATCATCAACAACTATTACCCTTTTGTCAAAAACCTCAAAATCTCTATCATTTCTCAACCTACTGCGAAGGTTATTTATTTTGCTAACCTGATGCTTAAGCTCTTCATTTATATAATCTTCAGTAATGTCAGAGTACGCTACTGCTTCTTCACTTACAATGTATAACCCATCTTCTACAACTGCACCAATTGCAATTTCTTCTGTAAATGGAAACCTTAGCTTTCTCGAGATAACAGTTTTCATGGGTAGTCTTGATTCTCTACATATCTCCTCTGCAACCTTTATACCACCTCTAGGCACAGCATAAATAATGGTGTTTTCATTTATGTAGTTTTTTACATGGTCATAAAGCTTGTGACCTGCATCTATTCTGTCAAAAAAGATATTAATCACCTCAATAGTATATAGAATCACTAATGAATTAGAATTATAATATTCAATGATACGTGCTTTCTATTTTTCTAAATGTACTTTCTTTATCACGAATTTTATAGTTATCTAAAACAACGGGCTATAGGTTCTTCTTTTTAATATGCCTGTAATTTCTTCTATAGACTTGTTGGTTGTATTAACAAGCAGTGCCCCATAAGCAGAGTTACCGTCAGAGGATGAAGCAACAGGCGAGCTTACATTGTTTACCTCATAGTATGGATGACTATCAAGCTCCTCATATAAAACGGCATCCACAACCTCTGACTCACCTATACCGACTACCTCAAAGCCTCTATCCTCCAGCTGACTTCTTAGCTCTTCCAAGCCTTTTTGTATTGCAATGCGCAAAAAAATCACCTCCATCTATATTATCCTATGAAGGTGATTAAATTATTCTATTTACTTCCCTTTTTCATACATCTGTCTAAAACCATTTGTTCTTCTACTGAAAGCGGGTACTTTGATTCACCTGCAATTATCGGCTTTGCGTAGTTTATTGTTTCATTACGTCCATAAATCCCTGTCATTATAAAACCGTTATAAAAATTGTCAAGAATTGCAATAGAATAGCTCAAATCACTGCCTGTGTCACTAAATGCATTATACCTTAATGCGCTCCATCTTTGAAGTCCTCTATCCATTTGCTCCTGAAGCTTTTCAAGCTTCTTTTCGACATTCTCATACTTATTTAAAACTTTGCTTACACTTTCCATATACTCTTCCAAAGCTGTCTCAAGGTTTTTACCAGAACTGTTACGCATAAAGCGTTTATACTTTTTACCTGTACTGGACATCTGAACAGTTAAGATAGTATTCCATATTCCTAAAAGTATGATCATTGCTAACGCAATAAGCGCAAACATATCTATATTTGTCATAATGTATTGTCTTATACTCTCCATATTAATCTATTTTCACCTCTTGAACTACTGATTTTAATGCATCAATAGCTTTATTTATTTGCTTTTCTGTGTTAAAGTAGCCTAAACTAAACCGTACTGTACCTTGGTCTAGAGTCCCAATAGTTTTATGTGCTAGCGGAGAACAGTGGAGTCCAGACCTGGTAGCTATATCATATCTACTATCTAGTATATAACTAATATCTGAGGAACCGGTTTTACCTATATTTAGAGATATAACAGGTGCTTGTTTTTTTGCATTTCTTGGTCCATAGACCTTAATTTTTTCTATGTTTTTGAGTTTATCAAGAAAATACTGACACAATTCTTCCTCATAATCTCTAATCTTACTTACACCCTCATGCTGGATAAACCGTATACCCTCTCTTAAGCCCGCTATACCAGGCGTGTTTGGTGTACCGCTTTCAAGCCAATCAGGATATATCTGCGGCTGGAGCAAGGACTCAGAGCTACTTCCTGTCCCCCCAACCCTAATGGTTTTTATATGTATATCATCGTTAATGTACAGCCCACCAACCCCCTGAATCCCATACATGCTTTTATGTCCTGTAAACACTAAAAAATCAATATTTAAAGCGTTTACATCTATATCATATACACCAGCCGTCTGGGCTGCATCAACCATAAATCTTATACTTTTTTCCCTTGCAAGTTCACCAATTGCTTTTATAGGCATAAGTGTACCTGTTACGTTTGAGGCATGTATCATAACAATCAGCTTCGTGCTGGGCTTTATTGCTTCTCTGACAGCATCTATACTTATTTCTCCAAGCTCATTGCATTCTACTATTGTGTTTTCAACCCCTTGCGATTCTAGGTGTTTTATTGTTCTAGCCACCGAGTTGTGCTCCATGCTGGACATTATTACATGATCTCCACTTTCCAAGAACCCTCTTAGTGCTATATTAAAGGAGTCCGTCGCGTTAAGTGTAAAAATAATCCTATCAAGGTTTTGCACATTAAACAATTCAGCTACAGCCTCTCTTGCTTCTAACACTGTTCTACCAGAATGAAGCGATAGCTTGTGACCAGACCTACCTGGATTTCCACAATAGGTTCTCATGCATTCTTCCACTGCTCTGTATACAGTCTCTGGTTTTGGATAAGTAGTTGCTGCATTATCAAAATATATCATATTTACTCCTGTGTTGCTTATCTGTTTCATAAGTGTTTCACGTGAAACAT
>CALJSV010000107.1 GCA_937976095.1 uncultured Clostridia bacterium
CATCGTCAATAACTATGTGAGGCTCAATATCAAGAGCTGCGTTAAGATGCTCCATGTATTCCTTATCTGTGGCATTATACCATGCGTATACGTTTAGCCCATCCTCTACAAGCGCTGCCGCCACATCATCCTGAGTGGACAGTGGATTGCTGCCTGTTATTGATACTACTGCTCCGCCTGATTTCAATACTTTGGCAAGATATGCAGTCTTTGCCTCAAGGTGGATGGACATTATAACTCTCTTCCCTTCAAAGGGTCTGGTCTTTATAAATTCCTGCTCTATAGCCGAAAGCACCGGCATGTAACCCTTTACCCATTCAATCTTCTTGTGTCCGTTTTCTGCCTTTTTTATATCTCTTACTATACTTTCTCTCATTTGTTTACCTCCTCTATTCATATCCAAGTATTCAAATAGGTTTTATATGCATTAATATTATTATAAACATTTATTTTCATACTTTCAATATTTTTTGTTCCTTCATTTCCTATAGATATATTGTTACGAATAATCATATCGGCTTAAGAAAAAACTATTTATATCATTTGTACTGGCGAAGGATGATTTCATGAGAATAAAACCTAAATTTAATAGTAAATGTCCTGAAAATTGGTCTGATTTCTTTATGCGTGCATCAGATGATGAATTCAAACGCATACATCCAATTGCATATCCAATACTTGTTTGTATTGGATATGCTGTATTTTTATCCCCGGCTGCAGCTTTTTATAATGCTTATAGGTATATATACTACCAAAGAAGTCGGTCTAACTGCACTTTGGGGAATACTTGGGACATACGTTTAGTATCTTTTCTATTTCGATAGGTATCGCTTTAATGGTTGTATCATGGCTTTTCCTCATCTAAATATGAACCTGTGCACAACTAGTCTCAAAAATCGGTGTAATTTAAAAGCAAAGCTAGAGGTTTCACCGACTTTTGTTGCTTTAATAGTTGAAAAAGGGGTGTCGCAACCTACCTAAAGTAGTTTTGCGACACCCCCTTTTTTGATGTTAAAATAATCTAATAAGAAGAATCAATGTTATCTTATATTAAATGGCTTTAGTAGCTTATCTACCTCTATAGGCTTACCCTTTTCATCCATTATTTCAACCTTAGCGAACACCCAACCATCTACCTTTGTAGGATCTACGCCAGCATCAATAAAAGGCTGCGGATTTAATACAAATACTATGTCCTTATCGTTTGTCGCCAAGTCTTTAGCCCATTCAAACATATTTCCGTTTCCTAAAGCTACACCATAGTGATCAAGCTTTTCATGGTAGCCGACAACTGCTCTATGGTTTTCTACTATGTTGTTGAAAGCTTCAATCGGGGTAGGCTCTCCCTTATATTTGAAAGTAGTATTGCCAAGCTCTGTATAAATCTTCAGCTTATCTGACTCATTCTCGTAAATATACATATCTGCTGGCAGCTTGCTCGGGTCGAGACCTGCAGTCAGAAATGGCCTTGCATCAAATTCAAGCATTAGATCCGGCTTTCCTTCTGCACTGAAATCCTTGCCCCATACAAATCTTTCACCCGTAGGCGACTCCAGTGCCCATCCATTGTTTACTTCATCAAATACTATTTTCTCTGGAATTGCTTTAGCCAATGCTTCAAAGGAGCTTTTAGCCACATTTCCTACTACGTCTGTAGTCTGGCATGCAGAAAGTGTAAATACAACCACAAGAGCCAGCGCTATAATGATAATTCTTTTTTTCATAATAATCCTCCTAAAATTACTTCGTCATTTTTTCAATAGTTTCTAGAAGCTCGTCAAGAACCTCGTCTTCGCCTGCCTTTATTCTGCTTACTAAGCAGCTTTTCAGGTGACCTTCAAGCAGAAGTCTGCTTACTGATTTCATTGCGGACTGAACTGCAGATATTTGATTTAATACATCATCACAGTACACATCCTTTTCTATCATTCCCTTTATTCCTCGGACCTGGCCTTCAATGCGGTTTAGTCTTGCTATAAGCGATGCCTTAGCCTTTTGTGATCTGCTTGAGGTTCTATGGCTGCAGCCTTCGTTTGTACAATCAGCTGCTACACATCCCTGCTCATCACACTTAAAATCTATATCATTCATCTAATCACCCTTTAAAGCCTTCCTACATATTCTTTACCGCTACAACATCATAGCCGGCCTCTTCAACCGCTGCTTGAAGTATAACGTCATCAATATTAGTACTTAGCTCTACAACTGCATTTTTTGCCTCTAGATTAACACTAACGCTTTCTACTCCAGCCAGCTCCTTTAGGGATTCCTCTACATGCCTTACACAGTGACCACAGCTCATTCCTTCAATAAATATTTGCTTCTTCATTTTCATTCCTCCATTTATGCTTATTTATATGGCTTAAATCTTTTTAGTCTAAGTGCGTTTGTCAAAACCGATACTGAGCTTAATGACATTGCAGCTGCTGCAAACACAGGGTTTAGGAGCGGTCCTCCAAATAGATGGAGCAGTCCGGCTGCCAGTGGTATCCCTGCCGTGTTATATGCAAATGCCCAGAAAAGATTTTGCTTTATATTCCTAATAGTGCTTTTGCTAAGCTGTATTGCTGTAGGCACATCCATAAGATCACTTCTCATAAGCACTATATCTGCTGATTCCATAGCCACATCTGTGCCTGAGCCTATAGCTATGCCTATATCTGCCTGCGCCAGCGCCGGTGCGTCGTTTATTCCGTCTCCTACCATAGCAACCTTCTTACCCTCTGACTGCAGCTTCTTAACCTCACTTGCCTTATCTTGCGGCAGCACCTCTGCCAGCACTCTGTCTATACCTACCTGCTTTGCTATGGCTTCAGCGGTTCTCCTGTTGTCCCCGGTTATCATTGCTACTTCTATTCCCATTTTGTGAAGTTTTTCGATTGCCTTTGCGCTGCTCTCCTTCACAACATCAGCCACAGCTATAATACCTGCCAACTCATTATTAACTGCAATATACATAGGTGTCTTTCCCTCCGAAGCCAGTCTGTCTGACTCTGCCTCCAGGGCTTGCAAGCCAATGCCTCTATCTATCATAAGCTTTTTATTCCCAAGCAGCATCTGCTTTCCTTCAATACTTACTTCTATTCCATGTCCAGGTATAGCCGAAAATCTATCCACCTTAACTGTCTCTAAGCCTTCCTTTTCTGCGCCTCTTACTATTGCTTCTCCCAAGGGGTGCTCAGAGCCCTTTTCTGCTGAGGCTGCCAATCTAAGCAGCGTATCCCTATCTATTATATTTGTGGTTACTATGTCTGTAACCTCAGGCTTTCCTTCAGTTATTGTACCCGTTTTATCGAACACTATTGTATTGATTTTATGGGTAGTTTCCAACGCTTCTCCACCTTTTATCAGTATGCCGTTTTCTGCGCCTTTACCTGTACCTACCATTATAGCTGTGGGTGTTGCAAGACCTAGTGCGCAGGGGCATGCTATTACTAATACCGATATGAAAATTGTAAGGGAGAATACTGTAGACTCACCGCTTAAAAACCATGCCAATGCTGCCACAACAGCTATAACAAACACTATCGGTACAAAGTAGCCTGATACTATATCTGCCATCTGTGCTATAGGTGCCTTTGAGCCTTGTGCTTCTTCAACAAGCTTAATTATTTGCGCAAGTGCCGTATCGCTTCCAACCTTGGTTGCTTTAAATTTTATTGAGCCATTTTTATTAATACTTGCTCCGATTACTCTGTCTCCTGCATTCTTTTCTACAGGTATGCTTTCTCCTGTCAGCATGGATTCATCTACAGAGGTATGACCTTCAACAACCTCGCCGTCAACAGGTATCTTTTCTCCTGGCTTAACAAGTATTATATCGCCAACCTCTACCTCTTCTATAGGTATTTCTATCTCCTTGCCATCCTGTATAACTATTGCTGTCTTTGGAGCAAGACCCATAAGCTTCTTTATTGCTTCTGAGGTTTTGCCCTTTGATACTGCTTCAAGATATTTCCCAAGTAGTATCAGGGCTATTATTACTCCTGCGGTCTCAAAATACAGATCTTCTACATAGCCAAAATTTCCGATGGATATCATATATGTGGAGTATAAGCTGTATAATACTGCTGCTGCAGTACCGATAGCTATCAATGAGTCCATATTAGGGCTTCTTCTCCAAATAGCCTTAAAGCCTACTGTATAGAATCTATAGCCTGCTATAATTACAGGAATTACAAGGAATATCTGTGCATAGGCGAAGTTTAACGGATATTGCATCATGTCTATCCAGGATGGAAGCGGAAATCTAAGCCACCAGAACATTGCCCCCATAGCCACGTATAACAGAGGAACTGTAAATACTGAGGCGACTATGAACTTTACTAGAAGTGTTTTAATTTCCTTTTCCTTACGCTTCTTATCCTCATCTACCTTATTTGCATTATCAATTTCCAGTGCTTTATAGCCTGCCTTCGAAATTGCCTGCTTTATCTCGGATAGTCTGACCTGCTTTGGATCATACTTAACCACTGCTTTTTCTGTAGCAAAGTTTACTACAGCACTTTCTACACCCTCAAGCTTTCCTACGGTTCTTTCTATAGCCTTTGCGCAGGCTGCACAGGTCATACCCTCTATAGGTATATTCACTTCTTTACTTTGCAGCTCTTCCTCAGCCTTATAGCCTGCTTTGTCAATGGCTGCTTTTATAGCCTCAGAGCTTAGCCTTTCAGCATCATATTGAACATTCAGCTTTTCAGTGGCGTAGTTTACGTTTGCTTCTATCACTCCATCCAGCTTTCTTACTGCGCGTTCCGCAGCCTTGGCACAGGCTGCACATGTCATCCCGATTATTTTATAGGTTTCTGTCTTCATACATACCTCCAAAGTACCCTAGTTAGGTATATAGTATATTTTGCCTACTTAATAGGGTAGCTATACAAATTTTAATCTAAGCGAGGTTTTACCATACCCCCCTTATGTATATTTTATGATATGTGCAGCATAATGTCAATAAGTAATTATTATTATTTAATATTTGAAGCAGCTGCAACTTCCCCTGCATTTAGTTTTTGCATAATCGAAAAATGGCTGCCATTAATCTCAATGTACTTCAAATCTGCACTGCAGCATCTTTTCCACTCAGCCAAGCTGACGATATCACTATCTGTTGCTTTTATTAGTTTAATGCTGCAGCTCACAGCGCTTTCTGGAGAATACTTCTGGATAGCATTATTCAGTGTTCTAGTCGTGTTAAGCTTTAGTATTAGATCTTTAGGCTCTATGATTTCAAATGAGGCAACAGCATGTGCAAGCTTGGACAAGCCTTGCTTAAAGCTTTCATATACCTTTTCGTCAGCTTCCAAGAAAGTAATGCAAGTATCCCAAATTTCAGCTATGTTGTTTAATTTTTTTAGCCTTCTGATTATTTCAGTTGAGCCGGTTAGCTCCTCTATAAGCTTAATTTCCGTTGATGCTTTGAATTCAGGTGCTTCAGCTATTCCAAGAAAGGTTGACAGCCGCCGCTTCTTTGGTGCTGGTGAGTCAATTATCACCAGCTCAGCTACTGCTTCGTTGCTGTTCTGAAGCTGTCTGGCCATTTCAAAAACTATGCTTCCGCCTGCACTCCAGCCTAAAATATTATAGGGTCCTTCAGGCTGTACAAGCCTTAATTTTTGTATATATCCAGCTGCTAACTCTTCAACAGAAATATTTTCAGGCGCAATTCCCTCTAAGCCTTCATATATGATACCCCAGCAATCAGTGTGGTCGTTAATGTGAGTAATCATATCCAAGTAACCATCCACCTGACCTGTTCCATCGTGTACAATAAATATGTTTTTTTGTGGGTTTTCAGATCTCTTTAGCATTACAAACGATTCATCTGACTTTATACTGCTGTCTTTTTTCGAGCTTATTAATAATGCCGCCTGTGCCTCAATTGTAGGCTTTAAGAAGATTTCCCCTACAGAGATATTAGTTTCAAAGACATCTCTTATCCTTGAAGCCAGGCTTACAGCTTTTAGAGAGTGTCCCCCAAGCTCAAAGAAGCTATCGTTGATGCTGACTTTAGCTATTCCAAGTATATCCATCCAGATGCTTGCAAGGGCTTCCTCGATTTCATTTCTGGGTTCAACATATTCCTTATTGTTCGCCGGGTGACCATTTGGCTCCGGCAGGAGCTTGCGGTTCAGTTTTCCACTTGGAGTCAAGGGCATACTGTCAAGCCATATAAAATACGCTGGTATCATATAATCCGGAAGTACCTTTACTAGCTGCTCTCTTAAACCTTGTATATCAATTTCATTTTCAGTTGTAACGTATGCACATAGATATTTATTGCCCTCCTTATCCTCCTTTGCAAGTACCACCGCATCCTTTACTCCATCACACCCTAGCAACCTGCCTTCAATCTCCCCAAGCTCTATCCTAAATCCTCTGATTTTAACTTGATGGTCAATTCTTCCTAAAAATTCTATGCATCCATTTGGAAGCCACCTTGCAAGGTCTCCCGTACGATACATTTTTGCTATAGCTTCATCAAAGCTGCCGAAGGGATTATTCACAAATTTTTCATCTGTCAGCTCAGGTCTATTTAGGTATCCTCTGGCTACACCTGCTCCTGCTATACAAAGCTCCCCGGGTACCCCTACAGGCTGAGGCCTATTATGCTTATCCAGTATATAGAGCTTAGTATTTGCAATTGGCCTTCCTATAGTATTCTTATCCGTGGTTTCCTTCACTCGCATTTCTATGCTTGTTACGGTTGTTTCTGTGGGGCCGTATTCATTATAAAAGTCACAATGCTTATACCATTTGTCTATCAAGTCTACAGGACAGGTATCTCCTCCGGCAATAACCCGTTTAAGTGAATACCCCGCTCTTCTTCCTACCCTGCTTAAAAACAAAGGTACTGCATGCAGGTGTGTCACTCTCTTTTCTATCAGATATTCCTCAAATTCTTCAATGTTTAGAAGTTTTTCCTTTTCCACCAGTACCAGTGCAGCACCGCTCAAAAGAGCAATAAATATCTGCTCTACAGAAGCATCAAAGCAAATTGTTGAGAACTGCATTATTCTATCATTTTCGTCAATTGAGAACTCATCCAGTTGAGACTGTATAAGGTTTACTACTGAACAGTGCTCAATCATCACTCCCTTTGGCTTACCTGTAGATCCTGAGGTATAAATTATGTATGCGAGGTCTTCAGGCCTGCCTTTTGCTAGGGGCAAAGCTGCATAAGCAAGACTATCAATATCCTCAAGCAGCAGCTTTTCTATATTTATTGATATTTTATCGATATGCTTTTGCTGAGTAATAAGCATTACCGCTCCACTATCTTCAAGCATATATTCTATACGGCTTTCAGGGTATTCGGAATCTATAGGCAGATATGCCGCTCCGGACTTTAGCACTGCCATTATACTTACAAGCATCTCCATTGATCTTTCCAGTATTATTCCTACTATAGAGCCTTCAGTAACACCCCTAGACTCAAAAAACTGTGCCAGCTTATTTGCCTTTTCATCTAGTTCCCTGTAAGTTAGCTGCTTGTTCCCAAATATAAGGGCAGGATTATCCGGTGTTTTTGCTGCTTGTTCTTCAAAAAGCTGATGTAGGGTTTTTTCCTTGTTAAACTCCTTTTCTGTAGCATTAAAATCGATAAGCAGCTGATATCTTTCTTCAGCAGTAATAATGTCAAGCTCTTTAAGCTTTTTATCCATACAATCAGTTACTTCTTCAAGGATATTTACATAGTGCTTAATTAACCGTTCTATTGTCTCCTTGCAAAATAGCTTTGTACTATACTCCAGAGATAGCCCTATGGAGTCTTCTGTCTCCGCGGCAGTTAAAGAAACATCAAATTTTGCTCTTCTGCCTTCTATGCTGCATGGAGTAAGTCTGAGCTCACCAAGATCCATCTTTCTCATTTCAATGTTTTGCATAGAAAACATTACATCAAACAAAGGATTTCTACTCATATCTCTAGGGATATTCAGCTTCTCCACCAACTCCTCAAATTGGTAATCCTGATTTTCGTATGCTTTTATCGAGTTCTCCTTCACCTCCATAAGAAATTCACGGAAGCTTTTATCTCCTGTCGGATAATTTCTCATGGCCAAGGTATTTACAAACATTCCCATTATGCTTTGAAGGTCAGCATGAGGCCTTCCAGCTATAGGCGAGCCCACCAATATATCTTCCTGACTGCTATACCTTGCTAAAAGTACATTGAAAGCGGCCAGAAGAATCATATATAGTGTCGCTCCAGTATTTTCTGCTGCTTTTTTAATCTTGATTGAAAGAGCCTTATCTATTTCAAAGCGAATAAGGTCTCCATCAAAGCTTTGAATAGACGGTCTGGGATAGTCTGTAGGAAGAGACACCACCGGTATATCTCCTGAAAGTAAGGACAACCAGTATTCCTCCTGCTTTTTCAGCTTATCAGTACTGTAAAGCTTGTTCTGCCATATAGAATAATCCTTATACTGAAGCTTCAGGTGTGGAAGCTGATCACCATTGTAAAGCTTGGCAAACTCATCAATAAGAATTGCCATTGAGGTTCCATCAGATATTATATGATGAATATCTAGCATAAGTATGTGTTTATCCTCTGCAAGCCTTACTAGCCTCGACCTGAAAAGTGGCTCTTTATCCAAGTCAAAGGCTTTGACAAACCCTTCTGCAAGTTCTCTTATATCTGCTTCGTCTGCTTCGATAGCATCTATGACAAACTCGACCTCTTCGTTTATTACCTGGACCGGTTCACCATTTATGAGTCTAAAGGAGGTTCTTAGACCTTCATGTCTTTCTACAAGCCGCTTAAAGGCACTTTCCAATCTTAACCTGTCTAATCTTCCTTCTATTGCTACAATGATAGGTATATTGTAGCTGGTTCCGCTTCCCTCCAGCTGCTGCAGCGTATAAATCCTTTTTTGAGCAGAGGATAATGGATAGTGAGCTGTCGAGTAGCCTACAGAGGCTTCTTCCACTTGAATGGAGGAGTATATCGAGGCTTCTGATGCTTCAATATAGCTAGCCAACGCCTTTATGGTTGGAGACTTGAATATTTCCATCAGATGAACTTCTACATCGAAGATCTTATGAATCTTAGCCACCAGTGTAGTTGCCTTTAAAGAATGTCCTCCTAACTCAAAGAAGCTGTCGTTTATTCCTACCCTCTCTATGCCTAATACCTCTTTCCAAAGCTGACACAGCTTTTCTTCTATCTCACTTTCAGGTGCCACATATTCTTTTTCTGCAACTATGGAAGTAGGCTCAGGCAAAGACCTTCTATCCACCTTGCCGTTCTGTGTCATCGGTATTGCTTCCAGCTGCTTTATATAAGCCGGTATCATGTACTCGGGAAGTTCTTCGGCAAGATGCCTTTTAAGAGCTTCAAGGTCAATTGTCTTAGCTGCTGTAATATAGCCGCATATGTACTTGTTACCGTCATTTCCTTCTCTGTCTATTACTACAGCTTCCTTTACACCATCATAGCTAAGAAGCCTGCTCTCGATTTCTCCAAGCTCTATTCTAAAGCCTCGTATCTTTACTTGGTAGTCAAGTCTTCCCAAAAACTCTATATTTCCATCAGACAGCCAGCGTGCAAGGTCTCCGGTGCGGTACATCCTCTCCCCTTCTCTGAAAGGGTTGTCCACAAACTTTTCTGCTGTAAGCTCAGGCTTATTGAGGTAGCCTCTTGCAAGGCTCCTTCCGCTTATACAAAGCTCTCCTGGCGCTCCTATAGGCTGCAGCCTATTGTACTTGTCTACGATATATATCTGAGTATTTGCCACTGGCTTTCCTATTGGAATATTTGTGTATTCCCCATTTACTTCAAAATAGGTTGTTACCACAGTGTTCTCTGTGGGACCATAATTGTTAAAAAGCTTATAGCTCTTCTGCTCGTAGTATTTTAGCTTGTCCCCACCTGCCAGAAGTACTCTTAGGGACTTATTATCTAGCCTCATAAACTGCTCACATATCTGAGTAGGCAGGAAGCTTATAGTAATACTATTGTCCTCAAAATACCTGTTAAGCTTTATCGTATCAAGCCTTATTTCCTCAGGAATCATATACAAAGCTGCACCTGCTGTAACATAAGGAAATATCTCCCATACCGATGCATCAAAGCTAAAGCCTGCATACTTTGCAGCTCTGTCCTTATCGCTTACCTTATATACCTGGTTATGCCACTGAGTCAGGTTTACAAGAGATTTGTGCTCAACCATTACTCCCTTTGGCCTTCCGGTGGAGCCTGAGGTAAATATAATATACGCCAAATCCTCTGGCTGTGATTTTAAATCCAGATTGGAGCTTTCTCCAATGTATTGTTCTTCATCATCTATCGCAATCTGCTCTCCCATAAAGTCAACCATTGACAATAAATGCTTTTGCGTAAGCATGAAGGCTGCTTTACTATCATCCAGCATGTATTCAATTCTGTCAGCAGGATAGGCTGTATCTATTGGAAGATATGCTGCCCCGGCCTTAAGGATTGCCATAATACCCACTAGCATTTCCAGGGATGGCTCTACCATAATACCAATAATGCTACCAATGCCTGCTCCCTTCGCCAAGAGTAATCTAGCAAGCTGATTAGCTTTTTTGTTAAGCTGGTCATAAGTCAGCATCTCATTCTTGCAAGCTACAGCGATATTATCAGGAGCTTTCAATACTTGCTCCTCAAAAAGCTTATGTATGGTTTTATCATAGGTGTAATTCTCAGCTGTATCGTTGAAGCTATATAGAAGCTCATGCACCTCTTCTTCTGTTAGCACTTCTATCTCACTGAGCTTGGTATCAATATTAAACAGCACTTTCTCCAGCAGTTGCTTAAAGTGATTTGCAATCCTATGCACTGAAGCTTCAGAATATAGCTCCGAAATGTAGTTTATTCGGCAGCTTAAGTCATTGCCCTCTTTTGAGAATATAAACAGCATGCTGGCATTTGCCTCTTTTATATAAGCTTCATCATGAATATTATCCAGCATAGCTGCTACCTGAAGTGGAGACCTCATGCAATCATTTATAGGAGTCTTTAGCTTTTCCAGCAGCAGATCAATAGGGTAATTCTGATTAGCTACAGCCTCGTTCAGACCTTTCTTAGTTTCGATAAGAAGCTCCTTAAACGTCATATCCCCTCTTATACTGCTTCTCACCGGAATAATTTTGTTTAAAAGCTCCTTGTCAGCGGCTTGTTTACCAATAGGTACGGCAGTAATAATATCATCAGCCCCCGTATACCTATATAGAAGCGCTTGAATTCCTGTATGCAGCACCAAAAAAAGGTTCATCATAGAGCTACTGCTTAACTGATCTAGCTTATTATTTATTCTTTCAGTGAAATGAAAGATATAGGTGTTAATCATCACTCCAGTGCTACTCATTACATTATTATCATAAGGAAAGCTGACTTTTGCCAACTCTCCTCCAAGCTTTTCCGCCCAAAACACTTTTTCCCTATTCAGCTTTCCTGATGCTATCAGCAGTTCCTTTGAAATCTTGTTACTCATATATGTCATACCCCACTTCACCTTTTATACTGTTTCGCCAGCTTTAGTGCTGCTCGAGCTGCTTTCTCCCAGCTTATATGCTTCAAATAATGCTAACATTAGAAACACAAA